>DASQCE010000297.1:0-15725 GCA_035634855.1 Mycobacterium sp. | reverse complement strand
GGCCGGGTCGACTCGCCGCCCACGTCGATGATCCCCGCACCCTCGGCGGCCAGTGCCAGCCCGTGTTCGACGGCGCGCTCGCGGTCGAGGAACAATCCCCCGTCGGAGAAGGAGTCGTCGGTGACGTTCACGACCCCCATGACCCGCACGCACGTTCCCGGAGGGACCATTGGACTGGGTGGGCTCACTTTCGCAAGATGAGATCCAGCGCCTCGGACCGTGATGACGCATCGCACTTGAACTGGCCACGCACTGCCGACGTGGTGGTGATCGCCCCCGGCTTGCGCACCCCGCGCATCGACATGCACAGGTGCTCAGCCTCAATGACCACGATGACGCCGCGCGGATCCAGCTTGCGCATCAGTGCATCGGCGACCTGGGCGGTCAGCCTCTCCTGAACCTGCGGCCGCTTGGCATACAGATCTACCAGCCGAGCGATCTTCGACAGCCCGGTGACCCGGCCGTCCTTGCCGGGAATGTAACCGACGTGCGCCACCCCGTGGAAGGCCACCAAATGGTGCTCGCATGTCGAGTACAGCGGGATCTGCTTTACCAGCACGAGCTCGTCGTGCTGCTCGTCAAAGGTGGTGTCCAGCACGGTGTCCGGGTCGGTGTAGAGCCCGGCGAACATTTCCTTGTACGCGCGCGCGACCCGCGCCGGGGTGTCCTCCAACCCGTGTCGGTCGGGGTCTTCCCCGACCGCGATCAACAACTCACGTACCGCAGCTTCCGCGCGGGGTTGGTCGAACGCCGGGGTGGTGAACGTGGCCGAATTGTTGTGCGACCGCGTCATCGATGCCTCCGTTCAGTTATCAGCCGTCTGCCGGCGGATCAGGCCGGCTTGTTGTCCTGGCCCGGATCCTCGGTCGGCCGTCCCGGCGCTGGCGGGGTTCCCTGCGGGGCAGGATGTCCGGGCTGCGGATATGGCTGATATGGCGGGTAAGGCGGTGGAGCCGCTCCGGCGGGGACATTGGGGTTCTGCCAGTACGGCGGCGGGTACCAATACCCCTGCTGCGGCGGGTGCTGGGCCGGCGGCTGGCCCTGCGGTGGCCAGCCCGGAGCGTGCCAACCGGCGGGGGCGCCGTAGTCGGGCTGCGTCGGCGCGTTCGCGGGAACTCCGTTACCGCCGGCGCCATTTGTGCCGTTCTGGTGGCCCTGGCGGGCAGCGGCTTCCTGGCTCGCCTGCGCGATCGCGGCCTTGAATGCGGGCTCGGGCACCGGCTTCGGCCACTCTTCGCCGCGTTCGATCGCCAGCTCGCCGGGTGTCTTGATCGGCGGCTTGTCGGACGGGACACGCCCGCCGAAGTCGTCGAACATCGTCAGCCGCGGCCGCTTCTTGACGTCGGAGAAGATCGCCTGGAGTTCGGCGCGGTGCAGCGTCTCCTTCTCCAAGAGCTCGCCGGCCAAGGCGTCGAGCACGTCGCGGTACTCGGTGAGGATCTCCCACGCTTCGGTATGCGCGGCCTCGATGAGCTTGCGGACCTCGTCGTCGATGATCTGCGCGACTTCATGCGAGTAGTCCGCCTGCGTGCCCATGGTGCGGCCGAGGAACGGGTCACCATGCTCGGTGCCGTAACGCACCGCGCCGAGCTTGCTGCTCATGCCGTATTCGGTGACCATCGCACGCGCGATCTTGGTGGCCTGCTCGATGTCGGACACGGCACCTGTGGTCGGCTCACGGAACACCAGCTCCTCGGCGGCGCGTCCGCCCATCGCGAACACCAGCCTGGCGATCATCTCCGAGCGGGTCATCAGGCCCTTGTCGTCCTCGGGAACCGCAACAGCGTGCCCGCCGGTGCGGCCGCGCGCGAGGATCGTCACCTTGTAGATCGGCTCGATGTCGGGCATCGCCCACGCAGCGAGTGTGTGCCCACCCTCGTGGTAGGCGGTGATCTTCTTTTCGTGCTCGCTGATGATGCGGCTCTTGCGTCGCGGGCCACCGACGACACGGTCCACGGCCTCCTCGAGCGCCGGGCCGGTGATCACAGTGCCGTTCTCCCGCGCGGTCAGCAGCGCCGCCTCGTTGATGACGTTGGCCAGATCGGCCCCGGTCATGCCGACGGTCCGCTTAGCCAGCCCGTCCAGGTCGGCGTCGGGAGCGACCGGTTTGCCCTGCGAATGGACCCGCAGCACGGCGCGGCGGCCGGCGAGATCGGGGTTTGACACCGGGATCTGGCGGTCGAAGCGGCCCGGCCGCAGCAGAGCCGGGTCGAGGATGTCGGGCCGGTTGGTGGCCGCGATGAGGATCACGCCCTGCCGGTCGCCGAACCCGTCCATCTCGACGAGCAACTGGTTGAGGGTCTGTTCGCGCTCGTCGTGGCCGCCGCCCAGGCCGGCGCCGCGCTGGCGACCGACCGCGTCGATCTCGTCGACGAAGATGATGCACGGGCTGTTCTGCTTGGCCTGCTCGAACAGGTCGCGCACCCGGGAGGCGCCGACGCCGACGAACATCTCGACGAAGTCCGAACCCGAAATCGTGAAGAACGGAACCCCCGCCTCACCCGCGACAGCGCGGGCCAGCAGCGTCTTACCAGTGCCGGGCGGGCCGTACAACAGCACGCCCTTCGGGATCTTGGCGCCAAGCGCCTGATACCGCGACGGGTTCTGCAGGAAGTCTTTGATCTCGTAGAGCTCCTCGACCGCCTCGTCGACGCCTGCCACGTCGGCGAAGGTGGTCTTGGGCATGTCCTTGGAGAGCTGTTTGGCGCGCGACTTGCCAAAGCCGAAGCCCATCCGGCCGCCGGTCTGCATGCGGGAGAACATCACGAACAGCCCGACCAGCAGCAGCAGCGGCAGCAGGTAGATCAGCAGCGAGCCGAGCATGCTGCCCTGGTTCACCACGGTGTTGACCTTGGTGTTCTTCGCGTTGAGGGCGTCGAACAGGGGAACGGCGTACCCCGTCGGATACTTGGTGATGACCTTGTCGTTGTTGTCGGTGTCGGCGTTGCCCTTCTTCAGGTCCAGGCGCAGCTGCTGCTCACGGTCGTCGATCTGCGCGCTCGTGACGTTGTCGCTGTTGATTTGCGCCATGGCCACGGACGTGTCCACGGGTTTATATCCGCGGGTGTCGTCGCTGAAATAGAAGAACGACCAGCCCAACAACAGCACCACGGCGATCGCGGTGAGCGTGCGGATCACATTTTTCCGGTTCATCAAAGGTCCGTCGTCGACTTCATATCTTTCGGCCGCCTGCGGCCGGTGTCCTTCCATACGCGCAGCTGGAAACCTCAAGGCTACCGCTAGACCAACGTTCGATAGTTCCCGCGCCCATTTCGCCCAACGCACGGTTGTTGACGGGTTCACCCGCATTTTGTGTGCACAACCGTGCTTTCGGCGTGGACCGCCCTGTGCTTGGCTGTGGTCGTGCTCACATCGACCGAACGGTTAGTTGAGACCAACGGGGTGCAGCTGCGGGTCATCGATGCCGGCGATCGAAACGCGCCGGTGGTGGTGCTGGCCCACGGCTTCCCCGAACTGGCGTACTCCTGGCGTCACCAGATTCCGGCGCTGACCGAGGCCGGCTACCGCGTACTGGCGCCCGATCAGCGCGGCTACGGCGGTTCGTCGAAGCCGGGCACCGTCGAGGCCTACAACATCGTCGAGCTGTCCGCCGACATCGTCGGCCTGCTCGATGACGTCGGAGCAGAACGCGCGGTCATCGTCGGCCACGACTTCGGCGGCGTGGTGGCCTGGAGCGCCCCGCTGCTGCACCCGGACAGGTTCGCCGGTGTGGTCGGGTTGAGTGTTCCACCGGTCCCGCGGCCGAAGGTGACGACAACGCAGGCCTTCCGCAGGGTCTTCGGCGACAACTTCTTCTACGTCCTCTACTTCCAGGAGCCGGGACCCGCCGACGCCGAACTGAACCGCGACCCGGCCACCACGCTGCGCAAGCTGATGGGCCCGCTGACGCCCACCGACGAGGGCGCGGCGCAGCGCATGCTGCAATCCGGCCCGGAGGGATTCCTTGACCGCCTACCGGAGCCGGGCGGGTTGCCCGACTGGATCAGCCGGGACGAGTTCGACCACTACGTCACGGAATTCACCAGGAACGGTTTCACCGCGCCGCTGAACTGGTATCGCTGCTTCGACCGCAACTGGGAACTGACCGCGACGACGCCGGCCGCGACTATCGATGCGCCGTCGCTGTTCATCGGCGGAGCCGCCGACCCGACGCTGGCCTACACGCCGCGCCACCGTGTTCGCGAGGTGGTCTCCGGCGACTATCGCGAAGTGATGATCGAAGGCGCGGGCCATTGGCTGCAGCAGGAGCGGCCCGCCGAGGTCAACGAGACGCTGCTCGACTTCCTTTCCAGATTGGAGCTGTAGATGGACCGTCCAATGAACTTCGGGGTGTTCATCACGCCCTTCCACCCGGTCGGCCAATCCCCCACCCTCGCACTGGAATACGACCTCGAGCGCACGGTGGCGCTGGATCGGCTCGGGTACGACGAGGTGTGGTTCGGCGAGCACCACTCCGGCGGCTACGAACTCATCGCCTGCCCGGAGGTGTTCATCGCCGCGGCCGCCGAACGGACGAAGCACATCCGGCTGGGCACCGGCGTGGTGTCGCTGCCATATCACCATCCGCTGATGGTCGCCGACCGTTGGGTGCTGCTCGACCACCTCACCCGCGGGCGCGTGATCTTCGGCACCGGACCTGGAGCGCTGCCGTCCGACGCGTACATGATGGGCATCGATCCGGTCGAGCAGCGCCGGATGATGCAGGAATCGCTCGAGGCGATCCTCGCGCTGTTGCGGGCTGCGCCGGAGGAGCGGATCAACCGGCATTCCGATTGGTTCACGCTGCGCGACGCCCAGCTGCACATCCGGCCGTACACCTGGCCGTATCCCGAAATCTCCACGGCAGCAATGATTTCCCCATCCGGTCCACGGCTGGCCGGTGCGCTGGGCACGTCGCTGCTATCGCTGTCGATGTCGGTGCCGGGCGGCTACGCCGCGCTGGAGAACACCTGGGAAGTCGTCGTCGACCAGGCCGCGAAAGTCGGACGTGATGAACCGGATCGCGCCGACTGGCGGGTGCTGGCCATCATGCACCTCGCCGACACCCGGGACCAGGCGATCGACGACTGCACCTACGGGCTGCAGGACTTCGTGAACTATTTCGGTGCAGCGGGTTTCGTACCGCTATCGAATACCGTTGAGGGCATTCAGTCGCCGCGTGAGTTCGTGGCCGAGTACGCGGGCAAGGGCAATTGCTGCATCGGCACCCCTGGCGACGCGGTGGCTTACATCCAGGACCTGCTCGAGCAGTCCGGCGGGTTCGGCACGCTGCTGCTGCTCGGCCATGACTGGGCGTCACCTGCTGCCACCTATCACTCCTACGAACTGTTCGCCCGCGAGGTCATGCCGCACTTCAAGGGACAGTTGACCGCGCCGCGTGCGTCGCATGACTGGGCCAAGGGCATGCGCGACCAGCTGCTAGGCCGTGCCGGCGAGGCCATCGTCAAGGCGATCAACGAGCACACCGACGAACTGAAAGAACGGGAGCAGCGATGAGCGCTCGCGCGAAGAGCCAGGAACACAGCTGATGCGCGCTTCGGTGCTTCGCGCTGGTCGCATGGTGCTGCGCGACGATGTGGCCGAGCCGGTTCCTGGTCCGGGCCAGGTGCTCGTCGGCGTAAAGGCATGCGGAATCTGCGGCTCGGACCTACATTTCGCCAAGCACGGCGCTGACGTGCTTGAGTTGAACAACCAGATCGAGGGCTTCGGCGGCTACGGCGGCATGCAGATCGACCTGGACCGCGACATCTTCATGGGTCACGAGTTCAGCGCCGAGGTGCTCGAGGCGGGTCCTGACACCGAAGCCCCGGCCCCTGGCACGCTCGTCACCTCTCTACCGGTGCTCGTGTCCGCATCCGGCGTCGAACCGATTGTCTACTCCAACAATACGATTGGCGGTTATGCCGAGCGGATGCTGTTGTCGGCGCCGCTGTTGACACCCATCCCCAACGGCCTGGACGCACGGCACGCCGCCCTGACCGAGCCGATGGCCGTCGGCCTTCACGCGGTGAACAAGTCTGCGATCCAGCGCGATGAGACCGCGTTGGTGCTTGGGTGCGGGCCGATCGGCATTGCGATCATCGCCGGGCTTCGCCACCGAGGCGTGGAAGCCATTGTTGCGGCTGACTTTTCGGCCCGCCGACGTGGCCTGGCCGAGGCGATGGGCGCCACCACGACCGTCGACCCGGCCAATGGGTCGCCGTTCGACAGCACAACCCCGGCGGTGGTCTTCGAGGCGGTCGGCGTGCCGGGCATCATCGACGACATCTTGCGCCGCGCGCCGGTCGGCGCACGCGTCGTCGTCGCAGGTGTGTGCATGCAGACTGACACCGTGCATCCCTACTTCGCCATCGCCAAGCAGATCAACGTGCAATTCGTGTTGGCCTACGACCCGATCGAGTTCACGGATTGCCTGCGCGCGATCGCCGACGGCGACATCGACGTCGCGCCGATGATTACCGATGAGGTCGGGTTGGACCGGGTCGGTGACGCGTTCGACGACCTGGCCCACCCCGACGCGCACTGCAAGATCCTGGTGACTCCCTGAAGGTATGGTGCGAGGCATGCCGATCGCAGCGAGAGCGCAGATGTTCACCCGGTTTCTCCTTCTCGCCGCGGCGGGGCTTGCTGCCGTTGGGCTCTCGGCCTGCGACTCATCATCGGGGCCAACGGGCACAGCCGACAAGGAAACCCGTCAGGTCACCGTCGTCGGCGCGGGCAAGGTGCAGGGCACGCCCGACACGCTGACTGTCAACGCGTCGATCGAGTTCGTCGCACCCGACGTCAGCGGCGCGATGAATCAGACCAGCGACCGTCAGCAGGCGGTCATCGACGCGTTGGTGGCCTCCGGTATCGACCGCAAGGACATCAGCACCACGCAGGTCAGCCTGCAACCGCAGTTCGCAGGCGGCGACAGCACCGCGATTATCGGCTATCGCGCGAGCAATTCGATCGACGTGAAGATCCGCAAGCTGGACACCGCCTCGCAGACGCTGGCGTTGATCGTCAGCACGGGTGGCGATGCCGCGCGAATCAACTCGGTGAACTATTCGATCGAGGATGACTCGCAGCTCGTGAAGGACGCGCGGGCCAGGGCTTTCAACGACGCCAAGGATCGCGCCCAGCAGTACGCGCAGCTGTCCGGGCTGGGCCTCGGCAAGGTCGTCTCGATCACCGAGTCAGGTGGCGCGACACCGCCACCGTCCCCGATGCCGTACTCACGCGGAGGCGCCGAGATGGCGGCCGTGCCGGTGGAGCCAGGCCAGCAGACCGTCGGCTTCTCGGTGACGGTGATCTTCGAACTGACCTGATCTTCGCCGAAACTGTATGCCAGCAAGTTGTACTTTTCCTGCTGGAATACCGTCTCAGCGGGAACCGGGTCTAGCCGGCGGGCGCGATGTCGACGGGAATGCCGTTGAGTACGGCAGTCCCCGAAAGCGGGTCGAGCTGGCCACCGTCGTTGAGCTGGTTGACGTTGACGCCGGGTTGATCGGAGGCGACGCCCTGGCGGATGCCGCCACGGCCATGACCCCAACCGTGGGGCAGCGACACGACACCGCGCCGCATGCCCGGCGCCAGTTCGACCGGCGCCACCAGGTCGCCGCCAGGACCCTTGATCGAGGCGTTGTCGGTCAACCCGAGTTCGGCCGCGTCGTCCGGATGGATCTGCAGCGTGCAGCGGTTGGTGCCGCCCGCGAGGGCGGGCAGGTTGTGCATCCAGCTGTTGTTGGAGCGTAGATGCCTGCGACCGATCAGCACGAAGCCGTCGTCCCCGCGGGCGAGGGATTCCCGCAGCCTCGCGGCGTCAACGATCAGCGCTTCCGGCGCGAGTTCGATTCGGCCCGAACGTGTTTTGAGAACCTCAGGGATTCTGGACTGCAGCGGACCGAAGTCGATGCCGTGTGGTGCGGCCTTAAGCCGGTCCAGGGTCAGACCGTCGGGGTTGGCGCCGAACGCATCGCCGTACGGGCCTAGCCGGAGCATCATGTCGAGGCGACGTTCATATCCCGGCCCGTCGATGAGCAACTCGGTAACTTCGTCGACCGGACGTCCGGCCACGGGTGAATTCGGATCGGCCGTCTCCTTTTCCAACGTCGTCGCGATGACTTGTCCGTCGACCACCGCGGGATCGGCGTCGTAACCGATGCCGTAGAGAATCAGCGCGAGCCGGGACAGAATCTCGGGCTCGTCAGGCCGACCATCCGATGGCAGCGCGGGCGGCGAGTAGCGGGCGTTGTTGCGCACCGCCAGGCCGTTCAGCGCGAGATCGAAATGCGCGCTCTGCGACGGAGGCGGCGGCGGCAGGATCACGTCGGCGTGGCGCGTCGTCTCGTTGAGGTACGGGTCGATGCTCAGCATGAATTCCACGCTGTCGAGCGCACGGTCGAGGCGATCGCCGTCCGGCGCCGACAACACCGGGTTGCCCGCGATGGTGACCATCGCCTTGATCTGACCGTCGCCGGGGGTGTCGATCTCTTCGGCGAGCGCGGCGGCGGGCAGTTCCGACAGCGCTTCGGGATAGCCCGAGACGCGGCTATGCCAGCGCCCGGTCACAAAGCCCTTGCCCGGCCCCGCGGGTCGGGGCGCCGGGGCGACGGGCGAGAGCGGGAACATCGCCCCACCGGGCCGGTCGAGATTTCCCGTCAGGACGTTGATGACGTCGACGAGCCAGCTGCCGACCGTGCCGAATTCGACTGTGGAGGTGCCGATTCGGCCGTAAACCGCCGCCGATGGAGCGGCAGCGATCTCGCGGGCCAGGGCGCGAATCTCGTCGGCTGGCACACCGCAATGGGCGGCGACGGCCTCCGGCGAGAACCCGTCGGCCAGTTCACGGACTCGCTCGACGCCGGTGACGTGCTCGGCCACTCCCCCGAGATCCGGTGCGACAAGGCCTTCCTCGAAGAGTGCGTGGACGATGGCGAACAGCAGGGCGGCATCGGTACCGGGGCGTGGAGCGATGTGGCGATCGGCCAGTTCGGCGGTGCGGGTGCGGGCCGGGTCGATGACCGTGAGCTTGCCGCCTCTCTTGCGCAAGGCGCGCAGCTTGCCGGGGAAGTCCGCAGCGGTGGCCAAACTACCGTTGGAGACAAGGGGATTCGCACCGATGATCACCAGGTAGTCGGTGCGGTCGAGATCGGGCACGGTGTACGCGACGGGGCTGCCGAACATATAGCCCAATGCGACGTGTTTGGGCATCTGGTCAAGCGTGCTTGCGGTGTACACGTGCCGGGTGCGAAGCGCGCGGACGATCAGCGGCGCGTACAGGCTGCCCGCGATCGTGTGGACATTCGGGTTGCCGAGATACACGCCGACCGACGTCCCGCCGTGGTCACGAACGACTCGGCCGAGCCGGTCCGCGATGACGGCGTAGGCCTCGTCCCAGGTCGCTTCGGTCAGCTCGCCGTCACGACGGACCAGCGGCCGACTCAGCCGGTCGGGATCGTTGTCGAGTTCGGCGAAGCTGGCGCCCTTCGGACAGATGAACCCGTGGCTGAAGACGTCCTCGCGATCGCCGCGGGCGCCGGTCACGCGACCGTCGGAGATGGTGAGCGTCAGGCCGCAGGTGGCCTCGCACAGTGGGCAGATCCGAAACGCAGTCCTGGACATTGCCTCATCTTGCGCCGACTACGCCTGCTCGTACACCTTGGGGTCCAGCGTGCCGATGTAGGGCAAATCGCGGTAGCGTTCGGCATAGTCGAGGCCGTAGCCGACGACGAACTCGTTAGGAATGTCGAAGCCCACGTAGGCAATGTCGACGTCGGCGCGCACGGCGTCGGGCTTGCGCATCAGCGTGCAAACCCGAAGCGACCGCGGGTGCCGTGTCGCGAGGTTGCGTAGCAGCCACGACAGGGTCAGCCCGGAGTCGACGATGTCCTCGACGATCAGCACATCGCGGTCGTTGATGTCGCGGTCAAGGTCCTTGAGGATGCGCACCACGCCCGACGACGAGGTCGAAGACCCGTACGAGCTGACCGCCATGAACTCCAGCTGTGTGGGCAGCGGGATGGCGCGGGCCAGGTCGGTGACGAAGAAAACCGCGCCCTTCAGCACGGTGACAAGCAGCAGGTCCTGACCGGTGGCATCAATGGTCTGGCGGTAGTTCTCGCCGATCTGGGCGCCGAGTTCGGCCACCTTGGTCTGGATCGCCTCCGACGAGAGCAACACCGACTTGATGTCGCCGGGATACTGCTCGGCAGCGTGCTCGGACACGACCACAGCGTGCCATGTGATACCGCGCGGAACCAACCGAGCGGGTCCCTCAGACCCGCTCGGTGCGCAGCGTCAGCATCCCGTCGCGGCGCCCGGCGATCAGGCGTTGACTGCGCAGCGGCGACCCGACGGCCACACCGCCCTGCCCGCGCCACGCCGTGACCAGGGTGTCCACCCCGCGGATTTGCTTGTCGGTCAGGCCGCTGGCGCCGCCCGCCAACAACCAGCCGCGAATCACCCTGCGTCGGACCGCCTCCGACAGTGCCGCCAGCCGGGCGGTGTCGAGCCCGCCCCCGGCGCCGACGTCGGCCAGCGCCTGCCGGGCCAGTTCGTCGAGCGTCTCGGTGTCTTCGCGTAGTGCGGTCGCGGTGCGGGCCAGCGCTTCGGCGACGCCGCCGCCCAGCACCTCCTCGAGTAGCGGCAGCACCTCGGAGCGCAGCCGGGTGCGGGTGAACCGGCGATCCGCGTTGTGCGGGTCCTGCCACGGCGTGAGCCCCAACTCGACGCATGCGGCGTGGGTGAGCGCACGACGGATGCCAAGCAGCGGGCGATACCACGGCGGATCGCACCACCGCATGCCCGCGATCGACCGCGAGCCCGAACCACGGCCCAAACCCAAGAGCACCGTCTCGGCCTGGTCGTCGAGTGTGTGCGCAAGCAGCACCGGGGCATCGCCGCGGGCGTCGTCCAGCGCGCGGTACCGGGCGGTGCGGGCAGCGGCCTCTGGGCCGCCGGTTGTGCCGACGTCGACGCAAAGTACTTGAGCGTCAACGCACCCCACCGACATTGCCAGGTCCCGTGCCGTCGCAGCCACCCGCCCGGAGTCGGGTTGCAGCCGGTGGTCGACGATCAGCGCAGTGGTCGGCTTGGACGCGGCCGCGACGGCGGTGAGCGCCAGCGAATCCGCACCGCCGGACAGGGCGACACACCAGCGTTCGTCGCCGGCGGCGTGGTCGCTGACGAAAGCTGCGACGGCCGCCTTCAGCGTCGCTACAGCACCCTGTCGATCCATCGTTGCGGCCCGTCGATTTCGGTTGGCAGCGGCAGGGTTTCGGGGCTGGACCAGATGGCGTTGAACCTCGCCATCCCGACCCGGCCGACGACATGGTCGACGAATGCCTTGCCCCTGGTGTACTGACTGAGCTTCGCGTCGAAACCCAGCAGCGCCCGCACGATCCGCTGCAACGGCGGCTGCTTACGCTTGCGGCGATCGTCGAATCGGCGCCGAATGGTGGTTACCGTCGGCACCACCGCGGGGCCCACCGCGTCCATCACGTGGTCGGCGTGGCCCTCGAGCAGCGTGCCCAGCACCAGCAACTGATCGAGCGCATGCCGCTGCGGCTCGGACTGCACTGCCCGCAGCAATCCCAGCACCCCAGTGGAATTCGGTTCCGGCGCAACACCGTCACGCCTGCTTCGGACCAACTCGGCCAGCCGCCCGACCACCTCGCCGACGTCCTCACCTGCGTCCTCGGTGAGCACCGCGAGCGCCTGCGACATGTGATCGGCCAGCCACGGATTGGCCCGGAACTGCACCCGGTGGGTGACCTCGTGCAGGCACACCCACAGCCGGAAATCTGCTGGCAGCACCCGCAATTGGCGCTCGACAGCGATCACATTAGGGTACACGAGCAGCAACTCACCGCCGTTCGGTCCGAACGGGTCGTACTGGCCCAGGATGCCCGACGAGATGAACGCAAGCACTGCGCCGGTCTGCGCCCCGGTGATGCGGCCGGTGATGAAGCGCGGCTTGGCCGCTTCGTGTTCCGAACCACCGGTCATCACCCGCATGGATTGCGTTGCCGCGCGGATCCATTCGACGCGGTCGATGACACGGGCCTCGGGAATCTCACCGCCCTCGTTGAGCCCGGTCACCTCTCGCACAGGCAGCTCGGCATTGCGTGAGGACTCTGTCAGCTGATCGATGACCTGCTCGCGGGTGTAGTCGGTGGCCGCGGGCCCGCGCCGGACGAGTTTGGCGCCAACGGTCGCCGCGAACTGCCAGTCGACAGCGCGGCCGACGGTGAGCCTGGATTTGGTCGACGGGCTCATGTGCTGCACCCGCACGACCGCAGGACGGCGGCCAAGGCGTCGATCGCCGTGCGGCCCGTCGGCCCGGCGTTGTTGGAGATGAACGCGAACGTCAGCACCCGCCCGCTCGCATCGGTGACGATGCCTGCGAGTGCATTGGTTCCGGTCAACGATCCGGTCTTGGCCCGCAGATACCCGGCGGCGGCGCGGCCGCCGTCGGTGTCGAGGTAGCGGTTGGACAGCGTGCCGCTGCCGCCGGCGATCGGCAGCACATCCAGCAGCGGCCTCAGCTTGGGCTGGTCGGTTCCGGCGGCGGCATTCACCACCCCGTCGAGAGTTTCGGCCGTCAGCCGGTCGTGGACGGACAGCCCGCTGGAGTCCAGCAACCGCGCGTCACCGGTGTCGATTTTCGCCTTGTCGAGCTGGCCCAGCACCGCCTGGACGGCGCCGTCGAAACTCTGCAACCGGTTCTGTTCGGCGGCGACCTCACGGCCGATCGACTCGGCCATCACGTTGTCGGATTCGTTCATCATTTGCCGCAGCCGCTCGATCAGAGGCGGCGATTGCACCGACGCGATCTCCTGGCCGCTGGGGGTCCCCGCGGGCAGCACCGTCACCTTGGCGGGGTCGACCTTCAACGCGACGGCCAACGCGCGGCCCGCGTCGAGGGCGGGTGTGGTGGACCGGGCGGAGTCCACGCTCACCGGCTGGGTGCGCCCGCCGTCGAGCATCACCGCTTCCATCGGCGCTATGTCGCCGCCGTCGATGTCGGCAGGATCCCAGCCCGGCGCCATGGTCGGTCCGCTGAAGGCGCCGACGTCGACCTGCACCGTGGTGACGAAGATGCCGCTGCGGCGCACCTGGTCGGCCAGGTCGCTGATCCGTGCCGCGTCCCTGTACCAGGTGTCCTGCCCGGCGGGCGCCGCCGACAAAGTCGGGTCACCGCCACCCTTGAGCACGACGACGCCGGGCTGCCCGCTGGCCATCACCCGGGTGGTCAGCCGGGCATCGCGGTCAAGGGCAAGCAGCGCCGCGGCGGTGGTCAGCACCTTGTTCGTCGACGCGGGCTGCATCGGCACGTCGGCGCCCTGCGCCCAGAGCTGCGCGCCGGTGATCGCATCGGTGATCCTGCCGGTCAGCGCGCCAAGGTTCGGGTCGGCCACCAGCGGCGCCAGCGTCGCGGCCAGCCGGTCGGGCGTCGGCTTGGTTGCGGAGTCGGCGACAGGCACGATGCCGGGCGAAGCGGTCGCGGCGGCAGGCGCCGGCTTGACGGCCTGGGCGTCGCTGGTGGAGTTGCCGTTGCCGAGCACGGCAGCCGCTGCGACGACGGCAGCTACCAGCAGCAACACCGCCACGCCGATGACCACATGCGTGGATCGCCGCCACTGCGTCGGCCGCATAACTCTCCTGCTCTCGCGTCACTGCAGAACCAACCCTGTAGAGCAGGGTATCCGCGATCTAGTCAGCGCTGGTGGGTGCGCCCGTCGAACGCGTTCTGCAGCAGCGCGTTGTCGAACGCGCCCGGCGTCGCTCCCGTGACCGCGTACTGGTAGACGGCCACGCGAAAGATCTCGGTGAGCGCGCTCGAGACGATGGAGACGACGATGACGGCGGCGACCGCGATGGCGATGACCGCGATGGCGAGCTGTTGTAGGCCGGCCGCGAAGAGCACAATCCCGCATGCTGCACCGCCGACCATCACGATCACGACGACAAGCCCCGTCACCGCGGAGATCGCGACCGTTCCCGTGGCGCCCTCGCCCCATCGCGCCTTGACGACGGCCACCGAACGCTTGATCGACTGCCACGGGCCGCTCCGCTCGAGCGCGAGCACCGGGATGACGAAGAACGTCGCGACCGCCCAGGCCGCGCCGGCGATCCACACGGCGATCTTGGCCGCGAGCGGTATCCGGTCCTGCAGGAGCCGAAGGACCAGCCCGATCGTCGCCGCTACCAGAGTCCAGCCGAGGATCGGGCCGAGCCGCTGCATGGCGGCTCGGATTCCTTCGCCGACAGTGGTGTCCTCACCGCGCAGCGAGCGCACCGCGCAGGCCGCGAGTGCCACGTTGAAGAAAACGGCGATGAATGTCGAGACGTATGCGGTCGCTGCGGCAGCGATGTAATAGACCGGATCGTGCTCGTTGATGGCCTCGCCCGCCAGTACACCGGACATGCTTGCAGTCGGCAGCCAGATCACGGCGACGGCGATCAGCGCGAAGATCGCGGAGAGCATGGGGAAGATCACAAGCGACCGGTCGCTCTTCAGAACTCCCCAGCTTTGCTTCGTCAGCGCCCAACCGCGCGAGATGCGCTCCATCGTCCCCCCAGACTGCGCCAGTACCCAGAATCGTATGGCACTGCGCAGCCGCGATGACCACGATCCGCTGCGGCGGCGCACCTCCGTTAGGGTGAGGCCGTCCCCAAGACCGGATCACAGGGCAAGGAGCGCGGCGGTGCAGTTCGACGTAGTCATCGAGATCCCGAAGGGTTCGCGCAACAAGTACGAGGTGGATCACGACACCGGGCGGGTGAAGCTGGACCGCTACCTATACACGTCGATGGCCTATCCGACGGACTACGGGTTCTTCGAAAACACGCTCGGCGAGGACGGCGATCCGCTCGACGCGCTGGTGTTACTGCCCGAGTCGGTGTTCCCCGGCTGCATCATCGAGGCGCGCCCGGTCGCGATGTTCCAGATGACCGACGAGGCGGGCGGCGACGACAAGGTGCTATGTGTGCCGGCCGGTGACGTGCGCTGGGATCACATCCAGGACCTCGGCGACGTACCTGCCTTCGAACTCGAGGCCATCAAGCACTTCTTCGTGCACTACAAGGACCTGGAGCCAGGCAAGTACGTCAAGGCCGCGGACTGGGTGGGCCGCGAGAAGGCCGAGGCGGAACTGCGCGCGTCAGTGGAGCGGTTCAAAACCTCCGGCCACTGAATTTTCATTGCCGTAACACGCGGTAACGTGCGCGTGCTCTGCACCTCCGATGATGGCGGTGTGTTGATGCATCAGGGGATTGGCCTGGACGCGTTCAACGCGATGCCGATGCGGCGGGCCGTGCACGCGGTTTACGAGTGTTGCTACAGCGTGCCCCTGGCCGCCGATCTGGGCCGCGGCCGTCCGTACGACAGTCACGACCAGCTGTTTCGGCAGGCCGACAGCCTGCTGTTCGGCCTCTCGGAAGACTCGATCGACTCGATATTGCAGGCCTATCCCGACGTGGGACGGCGGCCGGGGAGCGAGAAGTCTCAGGCCGAGCAGTGCGCGGTGTGGTGCGACCAGCCCGAGGTCATGGACCAGCTGACGGTGGCGTCCAGGCGCTACCTCGACCACTTCGGCTTCGGCTTCGTGATGTTCGTCAACGGCTACACCGCCCACGACGTTCTCGCCGCGATGACCGATCGCATGCTCAACGACTTCGAAACCGAGCGCAAGGTGGTGCGCAACGAGCTGGCCCGG
>DASQCE010000296.1:0-5089 GCA_035634855.1 Mycobacterium sp. | reverse complement strand
AACAGATTTCGGTCATCTGTGCTTATCGCCACCTGGGCCCGTCTCTGCGGCGCGGCCAGTCGCGACCATCACCACAGTGGCTCCTACACAGCCGGCGATATCCCAACCGTCATCGGATTGCCGCAGAGGGCTCACCGTGTCCCTGACTTCGTGTCCGGAATACTCGGTTGGTCGGTACCAGATCAGCGGTGATGATCTGCACCCACCCTCTCCACCCGCGCCTCTGCCGGTGACCAGGACAGCACCTGGCCGGGACGGCGTGGCCGGCGCCGTGGTGGCGCAACTCCTCGATGTTCCGGATCGGCGCGGGCCTACAGTTGGCCCATGCGGATCCGGATCATCGATGCATTCACCGACCGGCCGTTCAGCGGCAACCCCGCTGCCGTCTGCCTGCTCGACGATGCCGACGCGTGGCCCGACGAAGCGTGGATGCAGCAGGTGGCCGCGGAGATGAATCTCTCGGACACGGCGTTCGCCCATCCGCTCAGCGACGGCGGCGAGGCCGACTGGGCGCTGCGCTGGTTCACGCCTGAGGTCGAGACGAACCTCTGCGGCCACGCGACGCTCGCGACCGCCTACGCGATGTACCGCGACCGCGGTGCGCCTGGCACCGTCCGCTTCGCGAGCCGCAGCGGCGTCCTCGTCGCCCACAGCGCCGACGACGGGACGATCACGCTCGACTTCCCCGCCGCGCCGACGACCGAGGTCGGCGCGCCCGACGGCCTCGCAGAAGCGCTCGGCGCCACCCCACGGGCGACGTACTCGACCGGCGCCCTCGGCGACCTCATCGCCCTGCTCGACGACGAGGCGGCCGTCCGCTCCATCACCCCGGACCTCGGCGCGATCGCCCGCATTGCCCGCCGCGACGGTATCCGCGGCACCATCGTGACCGCGGCGGACGCCGACCCGGGCGGCGGCTACGACTTCGTGTCGCGCTTCTTCGCTCCGGCCGACGGCATCCCCGAGGACCCGGTCACTGGCAGCGCCCACACGGCGCTCGCGCCGTTCTGGTCGGAGCGCCTTGGTCGCGACGACCTCACCGCCCTGCAGGTCTCGGCCCGCGGCGGCCTCGTGCGCAGCTCGATCCACGGCGACCGCGTGCACCTCACCGGCCACGCGGTGATCGTCGTCGACGGCACGCTCACTGCTTCGCGCTAGCAGCGACTTTCGGGAGATCCGTTACACCTGCACCGATTCGCTAGCAATCGTTCGCAGACGGCGCGAGGGACCAGGCGCCAGCGAGCACTGGGTGACCGACGGGTCAGGCGCGGACCTGACGGCGGTAGGTGAGTTTGTCGAATTCCCCGCCGTATTCGTCGACGGCCACCACATCCATCTCGCTGATGAAGGCGCCCGGTCGCACGTCGACACGGATGAAGGCGTAGTTGGCGAACCGCACCCGCGACCAGCCGACCGCCTCCTCGTGCCTGTCGCCGCGCGCGGTCCAGAGGTAGCTGTTAGGCACGAAGGTGTCTGTAAGTTCATTTCCGCGGTAGCTTTCTAGCTCGCCTGGTTGGAAGGTGTAGCGCGGCCGTCCTGCGCATCCCACGGTGTAGTACACCGTGCCGTCGGTCTCGGGGTAGACGACCGCGTTGTCGGTGGCGACCGTGGTCGGTCTGTTGGCCCGGATGGGGTCCGTGCGTTCGAACACATGGTTGTGGCCCTGGAGTACCAGGTCGACCTGGTAGCGGTCGAACAAATCACACCAGGCTGCCCGCACTCCGCCGTCGCTGGCGTGCGTCGCGGTGGTGGAGTACGCGCAGTGGTGGAAGAAACACACGATGAAGTCGATGTCGGGGTTGGCGCGGTGCGCAGCCAATGTGCGTGCCACCCAGGTGTTTTGGCTGCCGCCCGAGTAGCCGGTGTTGGTTTTGATTTCGTAGCTGACGTCGTTGGCGTCCAGGGACAGCACAGCGACATTGCCGTAGACGAACGAGTACACCGACGGGCAGGCGGCGGGGCCGTTGCGGGGAAAGTCCAGCCGGGCCAGATGTCCACCGTAGCCGTGGGTCGGGTAGGCGGCCTCCATGTCGTGGTTGCCAGTGGCGAACATCCACGGTGTTGTTGAGGCGCTGGCTTCGATGGACCCGAGGTACACGTCCCAGACGTAGGGGTTGAACTTGTCGAAACCCGCCGGGGGGTCGGCGGCCGACGGCACGAAGGTTGCGGGCTTGCCCAGTCCGGACGGATCCGCGTAGGCGATGTCGCCGGCCAGCACGTGAAAGTCCGGCCGCGACGCGATGATCTGATTGAGCACGTTGGCGGTGTGGGCGGCGCCGGGATCGTTGTCTGGCTTGTAGTAGCGGTCGTCGTAGATGCCGGGGGCAAGCCCGGGCGGCAGCTCCGGGGTGTCATCGGTGCCCTGGTCACCCATCATGGTGAACCGGAAAGGGCTCAACGCATTTCGCGCGTTCGCCATCGCGGTCGTAGCCGGCAGGGTGTCGCCAGTGAAACCGTCGTCGGTGCGCCAGCGGTAGAAATGCGGCATCCTGGCGGGCAGATCGTCCACAGGAACGTGGACGTAGAACTGCTCGGCCGCCAGCACACCGCCACTGCTGGCCGGGATCTGGGTGACCAGATTGCGGACCTCGGCCTCGGCCGTCGCCCCCAGCGCAGGGGTGGGGCCGTGGTCGAGAAAAACCTTGGTTCGGACGGGATTTCGTGACAGTTGAGCGGCGAAGCGCAACTGGCTGGAGGCGTCGGCGCCGTACCCGACACGGCGGTTCGCCACGGCTAACGGGACGTCCTCTGCGTACGCGCGTCGACCGAACGGTGAGACGCCCAGTGCGGCGACCGCCGCCGCAGCTGCCGAGCCGCGCAGAAAGTTGCGCCGCGACACACGGTGGCGACGCAGATAGGCCTGATGCCACTCGTACTGTTCGCCGATGGTCATGCCTGCGGCCACTGCCGGCGGAATGCCGGTGTCGGGAATCTCTCCTGCGGCAGCCAGAGGCTTCATGGGCACCACTGGATCGTGGCCCACGCCCGCCCGAATGGCCGCACCACGGGGCCAACCCCGCGGAAACTCCGGGTGAACATCGGGCGCCGAGACCCGCGGTCAGCTCGACGCCGTATGCACCGATTCGACCGTGTGTTCGCGCGCTGCTGGATTGGCCAGGATGTCCTCGTAGGCTTGCACGGTTTCCGTCAGCCGCAAGCAAGGATTCGCACCCGCTACCGACCCCTTCGCCAAAAGCGAGTAGTCGCCTACTCAGGTCACCCCGGTCAGACCCGGACAGACTGACCTAAGTGAGAACAGGGACGGGAGCACTGATGACGACACTCGGTGAGCATGCGGTCGTTCTCGGGGCCAGCATGGGTGGTCTGCTGGCGGCGCGGGTGCTGGCCGATTTCTACGAGACGGTCACCGTGGTAGAGCGAGATGTGCTGCCTGAGACGAGCGCGAACCGGCGCGGGGTTCCTCAGGGTCGCCACGTCCATCTGTTGTTAGGGCGTGGCTCCCAGGTCTTGGATGAGCTTTTCCCAGGGTTCCTCGACGAACTCGTCGCAGCGGGAGCCCCCTCCTTCGATGGCGATATGTCCAAACTGTATTTGAGCAACGGCGGACACCTATTTCCGCGCTCAGGTCGAGCCAAAGACGTCCCGTTCTTCTTACCAAGCCGACCACTGCTCGAGTCGCACGTTCGCCGACGGATGCGAGCCGTTGCGAACGTCACCGTCCTGGACGGCCATGACGTCGTGGAATTGACGTCGACGCCGCCGCGGGATCGTGTCACCGGTGCACTCGTCCGGGCGCGCCCCGACGGAAGCGAACGGGTGTTGCGTGCGGATCTGGTCGTGGACGCGATGGGGCGGGGTGCGCGTACACCGGCCTTCTTGGAGGGCCTCGGTTATGGCCGTCCGGCCGAAGACCAGCTTGGCATGCGTTTGGCGTATTCCAGCCAGCTGCTGCGGATTCCGCCCGGGATGCTGAACGAATTGATGGTGATCATCGGTCCCGTCCCGGGTCGTCCGACCGGGATGGCGCTATTCGGCAACGAGAACAACACCTGGATGTTCAGCGTTATCGGGATGGTGGGCCGCGAACCGCCCGACGAGCTCGCCGAGATGCTGGCATTCGTCGAGGACTTCGCCCCCGCGCATGTGCTGGCGGCGATACGTGCCGGCGAGCCACTTGCTGAGGTAGCCCGCTATCGGATGCCGTCGAGTCAATGGCGGCGCTACGACAAGATGCGGCGGTTTCCGGCCGGTCTGTTGGTATTCGGCGACGCGATCTGCAGCTTCAATCCCGTCTACGGCCAGGGAATGACGGTGGCCGCACTCGAAGCGCTGGCACTCCAGCGCTGTTTACGCCGCGGCGAGGATGGCCTGGCGCGGCGCCATTTCCAAGCCACCGCGAAAGCCGTCGGCGTCGCCTGGCAAATGGCGACCGGCGCGGATCTCAGCCTGCCCGAGGTCGAGGGACCCCGACCGCTTCCGGTGCGCATCGCCAACAACTACGTGGATCGGGTATTGGCCGCCGCCGAGTCCGACATCGTGGTGGCCGAACAATTCGCAAGGGTGATCGCGTTCCTTGACCCGCCAACAAGCCTGTTCCACCCCGCATTCATCGCCCGGGTCGCCACGACCAACCTCCGCCGGCGAAAAGGCGATCACGCAGCCACAGAACTCGCAGCGATTAGGTGACGTACCGCGCAGTGGGAACCGCTATCCGCGAAGCGTTCGGCGTCTAGAAGCCTCCGAGGCGACTTTCACTGCGGCACAGCTAATCAGCGAACGCGATCACCTGTCGAAGTTACGGAAGAGATACGGGGATCCGGGCGAAGACCTGAACGCGCGTGCCGACGGCGCTGCGGTCACCCTCCCGCACCGAGTCCATGAAAGCCGTGTCTCCTTCCCTAGAACGGAGACGCGGCGATGTCGCTTGTTTCATTCACCCAGCATTCCATTGAGCACCCCGCGTACACGCGGTTCAACCTGGAAGACTGCGTGCGCCACGCGCGGGTCGCTGCAGTAGAGCGCAGCTACGTCTGCAGGTCCGGCTTCCCAGGATCGCACCCCGGGATAAGGAAGTCCTCGTCGCATGGTTCCGAACTGACAGCACAGACGAAGCGGCACAGCAATTGTC
>DASQCE010000295.1:0-11284 GCA_035634855.1 Mycobacterium sp. | reverse complement strand
CCGAGCTCGGCGGGATCCCAGCGGGCTCCCTTGTCGACCTGGGGTCCATGCGCCCAGCCCTCGGCCACCCGGATGATGCCACCCTCGACCTCGAAAATCCTGCCCGTGACATCCTTTGACTCGACGCTGCCGAGCCAAACCACAAGCGGTGAAATGTTTTCCGGCGCCATGGCGTCGAAACCGTTGTCCTGCGTCGACATCATCTCAGCGAAAACGGTCTCGGTCATCCGCGTTCGTGCCGACGGCGCGATGGCGTTGACGGTGACGCCGTAGCGGCCCAACTCAGCGGCGGCGACCAGCGTCATCGCTGCGATGCCTGCCTTGGCTGCGCTGTAATTGGCCTGCCCCACACTGCCTTGCAGGCCGGCGCCCGAGCTGGTGTTGATGATTCGGGCGTCGGGGGTGTTGCCCGCCTTGGACTGCGCACGCCAATAGGCCGCCGCGTGCCGCATGGCGGCGAAGTGGCCCTTGAGATGGACGGCCACGACCGCGTCGAATTCTTCCTCGCTGGTGTTGGCGAACATCCGGTCACGGACAATGCCCGCATTGTTGACCAGGACGTCCAGCCCGCCGAAGGTGTCGACCGCGATCTGGACCAGGCCGGCCGCCTGCTCCCAGTCGGCGACGTTCGCCCTACTGGTGACGGCTTCGCCTCCGGCTGCGGTGATCTCGTCGACGACGCCCTGTGCGGCGCTGCCGCCACCCGCAGGTGAGCCATCAAGGCTCACGCCGATATCGTTGACCACCACCCGCGCGCCCTCAGCGGCGAACGCCAGGGCGTGCGCACGCCCGATGCCGCCGCCCGCACCCGTCACGATGACCACGCGGCCGTCGAGCAAACCCATGCCTATGCCTCCTTACTTGATTGCGTTCGTTGTCGCCAGGTAGTGCGGCGGCTCACCGCCACCGTGCACCTCGAGGGACGCACCGCTGATGTAGGAAGCGGCCTCCGATGCCAAAAATGCAGCGGCCCAACCGACATCGGCGGGCTTGGCGAGCCGGCCGAGTGGCACATTGGCAGAGATGGCTGCGATAGATTCCTCGTCGCCGTAGAACAGTTCCGACTGTTCGGTCTCGACCATGCCGACTACGACGGAATTGACCCTGACCTTCGGCGCCCACTCGACAGCCAGTGTGCTGGTGAGGCTTTCGACGCCGGCCTTGGCCGCCCCGTATGCCGCGGTGCCGGGAGTGGGCCGACGGCCGCTGACACTGGCGATGTTCACGATCGAACCGCCCTGCTCCTGCGACTGCATCACAACATTCGCGTGTTGTGAAACCAACAGCGGCCCAATCAGGTTGAGCTCGATGATCTTGGTGCTGAATTTTGCCGATGCGTCTGAAGCGAGCACATACGGCGATCCACCTGCGTTGTTCACCACGACGTCCAGCCGCCCGTGCCGTTGCACGATCGTTCTGATCAGCACGGCGACGGCTTCGTCGTCGCGCACGTCGCAGGCATGGAACTCGTAGGGCAGCCCGTCGACCGCACGACGCGCACAGGTGACCACCGTGGCGCCCTGACCGGCGAATACGGCGCTGATGCCCGCACCGACGCCGCGGACCCCACCGGTCACCAGAACGACCCTGTCCTTGAGTCCGAGGTTCATGTCAGCGGCGCCGGTCACTGTGCTAGCGTACCAAGCAAGTGCTTGCTTAGGTACCGACCCCAGGAAGTGCAATGCCAATCACGTCTACGACCACTGAACCGGGCATCGTCTCGGTCACCGTCGACTACCCGCCGGTCAACGCCATTCCGTCGCGCGGCTGGTTCGAACTCGCCGACGTCATCACCAAGGCGGGCGAAGACCCCGATACGCACGTCGTGATCCTCCGCGCGGAGGGCCGGGGCTTCAACGCCGGCGTCGACATCAAGGAGATGCAGAACACCGAAGGCTTCACCGCACTCATCGACGCCAACCGCGGCTGCTTCGCGGCATTCCGCGCAGTCTATGAATGCGCGGTGCCGGTGGTCGCGACCGTCAACGGCTTCTGCGTTGGCGGTGGTATCGGCCTGGTCGGCAACGCCGACGTGATCGTCGCCTCCGACGACGCGACGTTCGGGCTGCCCGAGGTGGAACGAGGCGCGCTCGGCGCGGCCACGCATCTGTCAAGGCTGGTTCCCCAGCACATGATGCGCAGGCTCTTCTTCACCGCCGCCACCGTCGACGCCGCGACGCTGCACCACTTCGGGTCGGTGCACGAAGTAGTGCCACGCGCTGACTTGGACGACGCCGCGCTTCGGGTCGCGCGCGACATTGCCGCCAAGGACACCCGGGTGATCCGGGCCGCCAAGGAGGCCCTGAACCTCATCGATGTGCAGAAGGTGAACTCCAGTTACCGGATGGAGCAAGGCTTTACGTTCGAATTGAACCTGGCCGGCGTGGCGGATGAACACCGCGACGCGTTCGCAGGCACCGCCAAGGGATCGAGCAAGAGGGCATGATTCGGCGGGTAGGAGCGATGGGCCCATGCGCGCAGCGCAGGGGACGACTGGGGGAAGAATGACCGACAAGCGGACCACCCTCGACGAAGCCGTGTCAACGATCGAGAGCGGCATGACGATCGGCATCGGCGGCTGGGGATCGCGGCGCAAGCCGATGGCCTTCGTGCGGGCACTGCTGCGCACCGGTGTCGAGGACCTGACCGCGGTGAGCTACGGGGGTCCGGACATCGGGCTGCTGTGCTCGGCGGGCAAGGTGCGACGGGTGTATTACGGCTTCGTGTCGTTGGATTCGCCACCGTTCTACGACCCGTGGTTCTCCAAGGCACGCACCTCCGGCGCGATCGAGGCCCGCGAAATGGACGAGGGCATGCTGCGCTGCGGGTTGCAGGCCGCGGCGCAACGGCTGCCGTTCCTGCCGATCCGCGCCGGCCTCGGCAGCGACGTGCGCGCGTTCTGGGGTGACGAACTGAAGACGGTGAAGTCGCCGTATCCCACGGACGGCGGATTCGAGGAACTCGTCGCGATGCCTGCGCTACGCCTGGACGCTGCGTTTGTGCACATGAATCTCGGTGACGCGCAGGGCAATGCCGCCTACACCGGCATCGACCCGTACTTCGACGACCTCTATCTGATGGCAGCCGACAGGCGCTATCTGTCGGTGGAACAGGTGGTGCCCACCGACGAGCTGGTCAAAGCGGTGCCGCCGCAGGCGCTCCTCATCAACCGGATGATGGTGGACTCCGTCGTCGAGGCACCCAACGGCGCGCATTTCACCAATGCTGCACCGGATTATGGCCGCGACGAGAAGTTCCAGCGTTACTACGCCGAAGCCGCCGCATCCGACGACAAGTGGGGGCAGTTCGTGCAGACCTATCTGTCCGGCAGCGAGGCCGACTACCAGGCTGCGGTGCGTAAGTTCACGGACGCGCACGCGAGGAGCGTAGAAGGGGAAGGGGCGTCCTCGTGATTTCGGTCAGCCGTCCGGAAGTGTGTGCGGTCGCCTGCGCGGAATTGTTCCGCGACGCGGGCGAGATCATGGTCAGCCCGATGGCGACGATGGTGTCGATCGGCGCGCGGCTGGCGCGGCTGACGTTCTCGCCCGACATCCTGTTGACCGACGGCGAGGCGCAGCTGCTGGCCGACACACCCGCGATTGGCGCGGTTGGGGCGATCGAGGGATGGATGCCGTTCGGCCGGGTCTTCGAGACACTGGCGTGGGGCCGTCGCCATGTGGTGATGGGCGCCAACCAGATTGACCGCTACGGCAATCAAAACCTGTCGGCGTTCGGGCCGCTGCAGCACCCGACCCGACAGATGTTCGGCGTCCGCGGCGCACCGGGCAACACCATCAACCACGCGACGAGCTACTGGGTGGGCAACCACTCGAAGCGGGTGTTCGGCGATTCCGTCGACGTAGTCTCGGGCATCGGCTGGGACAAGGTCGACACCGACAACCCGGCGTACCGGTTCGTCAACGTCTACCGGGTGGTGTCCAATCTCGGGGTGTTCGACTTCAACGGGCCGGACCATCAGATGCGTGCGGTCTCGCTGCATCCAGGGATCACGCCCCAAGAGGTGCAGGAAAACACTTCGTTCGAGGTACACGGCCTGGACAAGGCCGAAGCGACGCGACTTCCGACCGAGCGCGAGCTGGAGTTGATCCGCACCGTGATCGATCCGAAGTCGCTGCGGAACAAGGAAATACGGGTATGACCCGAAGTGGTAGGTTGCGCACTGCTTTAACGGAATTGATCGGTATCGAACATCCGGTGGTGCAGACCGGGATGGGCTGGGTGGCGGGTGCGCGGCTGGTGTCGGCGACATCCAACGCGGGCGGCCTGGGCATCCTGGCGTCGGCAACCATGACTCTCGACGAGCTGCGGACCGCGGTCAGCAAGGTGAAGGCCGCGACGGACAAGCCGTTCGGCATCAACATCCGCGCCGACGCGGGAGATGCCATCGATCGCGTCGATCTGCTGATCCGCGAGGGCGTGAAGGTCGCGTCCTTCGCGCTGGCGCCCAAGCCGGACCTGATCGCGAAGCTCAAAGATGCTGGTGTGGTGGTGATTCCGTCGATCGGCGCAGCCAAACATGCGAAGAAGGTCGCGGGCTGGGGCGCCGACGCCGTGATCGTGCAGGGTGGCGAAGGCGGTGGCCACACGGGTCAGGTGGCGACAACGCTGCTGCTGCCGTCTGTGCTGGACGCGGTCGACATTCCGGTCGTCGCCGCAGGCGGCTTCTTCGATGGCCGCGGGCTGGCGGCGGCGCTGTGCTATGGCGCCGCGGGGGTGGCCATGGGGACACGCTTCCTGCTGACCTCCGATTCCACCGTGCCGGACGCCGTCAAGCAGCGGTACCTCGAAGCGGGGCTCGACGGCACCGTGGTGTCGACGCGCGTCGACGGCATGCCGCACCGCGTGCTCCGCACCGGGCTCGTCGAAAAATTGGAGAGCGGTTCGCGGCTGCGGGGTTTTTCCGCGGCGGTCCGCAACGCGCAGAAGTTCAAGAAGATGTCCCGCATGACGTGGCGGTCAATGATCAGCGACGGTCTCGAGATGCGGCACGGCAAGGAGTTGACCTGGTCGCAGGTGGTGATGGCGGCCAACACTCCGATGCTGCTGAAGGCCGGACTGGTCGAAGGCAACACCGATGCGGGCGTGCTGGCGTCGGGCCAGGTCGCGGGCATTCTCGATGATTTGCCGTCGTGCGCCGAGCTGATCGAGACGATCGTCAGCGACGCGGTCAAACATCTCCAGGCAGCTGCCGCGTTCGTCGAGTAGACGCGGCGCCAATCACGCAGCAGTTGACGACGCTATGTCTCCGTCTGGGATGGCGGCCAACCCGCCGAATTCCCTGCGCGCGACTGAAAAGTCGCCTGCGCGCAATTCAGTCAAGGCTGCGACGGTGGTACCGCACACCCGATGTGCGTGACGAAACCATCTCTACCGCAATGGCATTTATCGGTTGGCAGCCCGGAGTAGCGTTGTGACCTGGCCAAACGGTTGTGATCGGATGGTGAAAGGAGCTAACGTCACGGCAGGTAGCGGTCCGACGGTCCTCTGCATACACGGATGGCCGCAAAACCATCGTGAATTCCTACCGGTGATCGAGGGTCTGGCCGAGCAGTATGCCTTATCACTCCCGACCTGCGCGGGTACGCCGATAGCGACAAACCCTACGACGGCTACGAGCCAAAGACGATCGCCGAAGACATTCTCAGTCATGATCTCGGCGGCCCGCCGTCTGTGGCACTGGCCTACCTCGCACCGGGCCGCGCCGTATCACTTGCCGCGTTCGAGACACCTTCTTTCGGATTGAACTACCCCGGATACGTCGATCCGCGAGTTCCCTATTGGCATCTGGGGATGCACATGAACATGGACATCTCCCGATTGCTTGTCGAGGGCCGGGAGGAGCAGTACCTGCGGCACCTCTTCTGCGATTTCGCCTATAACCCGACGGCGGTACCCGAGAGTGAAGTACAGCAGTACGTCATGCATATGCGGCAGCCATGCAGCCTCCGCGCGAGCCTGAACCACTGCGGCTACATTCCGCAGATGGCCGCGCAGACTGCTGAACTGACCATAGACACGCTGACTGTGCCGATGCTGGCTTGGGGAGGTCATGCTTCGTTCGGAGATCATTGCTTCAACTCGGCAAAGGCGACCGCCGATTCGGCCGATGGCGGTGTCATCGAGGAATGCGGGCATTGGGTCTTCGAAGAGAAGATCGACTTCGTCCGCGAGCAGCTCAGCAGCTTCGTTGAGCCGGTCGTGCACAATCTGGATCCCGAGGTAGCGCCCGTAACGCTCCACCGATGAATCATATGACTTCACTTTTTATTGATTAAGCTATAGTCTTCATATGTCTCGCGGTAAGCAATCCGCTTCATCAGCGCGGAGGGCCGCGCTGATCGGCGACATCGTGGGCTCCCGCCGTGTCGCCGACCGGAGTGCGGCGCACCGGGCGATGAACCGTGCGCTGCGGGATGTCGCGGCCGATGCGATCGACCCGCCGGCGTTCACCGTCGGCGACGAGTTTCAGGGCAGCTATCCGACGGTCGGCGCGGCGATCGGGGCGGCGCTGTCACTGCGGTTGGCCGTGGCGCCAGGCCTCGACGTCAGGTTCGGCATCGGCTGGGGCGCGGTGACGGTGCTCGACGCCGACGCGGGCATCCAGGACGGTCCGGGATGGTGGGCGGCGCGCGAGGCCATCGAATGGACGGCTGCGGCGCAGCGCCAACCGGGCCTGGCGCTGGTGCGCACGTCGTTCCGGGGCGAACAGCGCACCGACGTCGACGCCGTTAACGCCGCCTTGATTTGTCGGGACCATCTGATTGGCTCACTCGATGAGCGATCACTACGGATTCTGAAGGGCCTGTTGAGCAACCACACCAAGAAGGACATCGCGGCGGCCGAGGACATCAGCGCCTCGGCGGTGTCGCAGCGCGCCGGGCGCGACGGCTTGGACTTGATTGTGTGCGCATCGCAGTACCTACGGAGCGTGCCGTGAGCGCGCTGGCGGTGATGTTGATCGCGATGGGCATCGCGGATGCGTGCCGCCGACTGATTCGCGTTTTGTGGATTCCGGTGGTGGTTGCGCCCATTGCGGTGGCCGGTGCCGCGGCGACGGCGGGGCTGTGGCACCTTGGCGACATTGCGCTGCTGTTGCTGGCCGCGGCGGCGAGCATCGGTTGGCTGCTGCTGTGTGCGCACTCCGAGCGGACGGGCGATCGCGAGTGGGCGCCGCTGGCGCTGTTCGGTGCGGCTGTTGGGTTGCTGATTCTGTTATCGGGCTGGGGTTCTGACGTCGCAGCGCTTGTTGCGCGCTGGCCGCGGTGGGCCGGGATTCACGTCGATCCGGACCGGCTGTTCATGGTGACCGGCGTCGTGCTGCTGCAACTCGTGACGGGCAATCAGTTGGTGCGGTTGCTGCTTGGGTCCGTCGGCGCAGTGAAACCCGCGGGCGAGCCGCAGCCGTCGGACAAGCTGAAGGGCGGCAGGCTGCTCGGTCCAATGGAGCGGCTGCTGATCCTCGGCCTCGGCCTGGCGGGTCAGCTGGCCGCGGCGACCGCCGTCGTCGCCGCCAAGAGCATCATCCGGTTCCCGGAGATAAATGCCCAAAAAGCCAAGGAGAACGGGAATATCGGCATCGACGCCGTCACGGAGTACTTCCTCGTCGGCAGCTTCGCGAGCTGGATCGTGGCGCTCGCCGGCCTGGCCCTAGCGCAGTAGCGCGAGGGCGTTCTGCACGCCCTGTTCGAGCACAGCGTCGGCGAGCCGCCGATCGGTCAGTGCGCGCGACAGTTGCATCGTCCCGACCATCATTCCGAACGCAGTCAACGCCTTCACCTGTGCGGACCGCGGATCGTCCGGCGCAAGGCGAGCAGCCATGCAGTCGATCTCGGCAAGCAGGCCCTCAGTGAACGCTTGCTTGACCGCATCCGTCGAGCGTCCGATCTCGTCGAGCAGCGCTGCCGAAGGACAACCGTCCTCGGGGCTGTCGCGATGCTCGATCGACAGATACTCCCGCACGAACTGTTCGAGCCCGGCCCGCCCGGGCGAATCCGCGCCGACGCTCGTCCGCTGCTGGCGGAGCTGATCGGCGACCGCAGTGGCGACGAGGTCCTCCTTGGAGGCGAAGTGGGCGTAGAAGGCGCCATTGGTCAGGCCGGCATCCTTCATCAGCGTCGCGACGCCCGAGCCATCGATGCCGTCCCGCTTGAGTCGACGGCCTGCCGACTCGATGATGCGACGCCGCGTCTCGTGCTTGTGTTCCTTCGCGTACCGCGCCATGTGTGTCCCCTCACGCCCCTTGCCATTTATCAACTCATGATATTACGATCGTACTTTGTTATTACGACCATAATACAACCCTCTCGATCGGAGCAGACAACCTTGAGCACATACCTGGCAGACGCGGCCGAAAACGTTTCCGTGGCGGGTCCCTCCGCCGTCTTCACCTACCGGCGGTTGGGTCGGCAGGGCGGTTTTCCCCTTGTACTGCTGAACCGCTTCCGCGGGACCATCGACTGGTGGGACCCCGAGTTCCTGGACTGCCTCGCCGCCGAGCACGACGTCATCGTGTTCGACAACGTTGGGATCGGATACTCCAGCGGCGAGCCCCGAGACTCCATCGACGGATTCGCCGAAGGTGCCATCGAGTTCATCGACGCGCTGGGCCTGCCGACGGTCGACCTACTCGGTTGGTCCCTCGGTGGCATCGTGGCGCAGGAGGTCGCCCGTCGCCGACCCGAACTCGTGCGCAAGCTTGTTGTGGCGGGCAGCGCTCCCGGCGGCCAGATTCCGGGTGCGCCGGGACTCAGCGAGGACGTCCTTAACATCATGACCAAACCCGAAGCCGACGCGGACGACCTGCTGCACCTGTTCTACCCGGCCACCGATGCCGCCCGCGCTGCAGGCTTCGAGCACCTCGCCAAGGTCTCGACGCGGCTCTCCGCGGGTGGCCCCGCGGTGTCGGAGAAGGCGGCGATGGCTCAGCTGGCAGCGATCGGGCAGGTCCTTTCGGTTCCATTCGACACGGTGCAATCGAACCTCGAGGCCATCAAGCAGCCCGTGCTCTACGCCAACGGCGTGCACGACGTGATGATCTCGGCCCTGGCGTCGTATGTCGCTGTCCAGCACCTGGATTCGGCCATCCTCGTGCTCTACAGCGACGCCGGTCACGCGTTCCTGT
This sequence comes from Mycobacterium sp., assembly GCA_035634855.1. Taxonomy (GTDB): domain Bacteria; phylum Actinomycetota; class Actinomycetes; order Mycobacteriales; family Mycobacteriaceae; genus Mycobacterium. Next base: position 2,142 of record DASQCE010000295.1, on the reverse strand, counting down.
TTCAGCACGCCCGTGCCTTCGCCACCGAGGTGACGAACTTCCTTGCCGCCTAGAGCCGTTCGATGATCGTGACGTTGGCGGTGCCGCCACCCTCACACATGGTCTGCAGGCCGTAGCGGCCGCCGGTGCGCTCGAGCGTATTGAGCATGGTGGTGAACAGCTTGGCGCCCGTCGCACCGAGCGGGTGGCCCAACGCAATCGCCCCGCCGTTCGGGTTGACCTTCTCGGGGTCGGCCTTGATCTCCTTGAGCCACGCCTGGACGACGGGCGCGAACGCCTCGTTGATCTCGACGGTGTCGATATCGTCTATCGACAGCCCGCTCTTCTCCAGCGCGTAGCGCGTCGCCGGGATCGGGCCGGTCAACATGAACACCGGATCTGCACCGCGAGCACTGATGTGGTGGATGCGCGCCCGCGGCGTCAGGTTGTGGTCCTTGACCGCCTGCTCCGACGCCAGCAGCACCGCGCTGGCACCGTCCGAGATCTGACTCGCCATCGCCGCGGTCAACCGGCCGCCCTCGACCAACGTGTTCAAGGTCGCCATCTTATCCAGCGACGTGTCCCGCGGGCCTTCGTCGGTCCTGAAGCCGTCCACGTCGATGATCTCGTTCTCGAAGTGCCCGGCGCGAATGGCGGCCTGAGCCCGCTGATGGCTGGTCAGCGCGTACTGTTCCATCTCCTCGCGCGAGATGTTCCACTTCTCGGCGATCAGCTCCGCGCCATGGAACTGCGAGATCTCCTGATCGCCGTAGCGATGCAGCCAGCTCTTGGATTCATTGGTGGGCGAGGTGAACCCGAACTGCTCGCCGACGATCATGGCCGACGAGATAGGGATTTGGCTCATATTCTGCACGCCGCCGGCCAGGATCAGATCGGCAGTGCCGGACAGAATCGCCTGTGCGCCAAAGGAAACAGCCTGCTGGCTGGAACCGCACTGACGGTCCACAGTGACGCCGGGCACCTCCTCGGGATATCCGGCGGCCAGCCATGACAACCGGGCGATGTTGCCTGCCTGCGGCCCGATCGCGTCGACGCAACCGGCGATGACGTCGTCGACCGCGCCGGGATCGACGTCGACGCGTTCGAACAGGCCGCGCCACGCGGCCGCTCCGAGGTCGACGGGATGCATGCCGGCGAGCGACCCGTTGCGCTTGCCGACCGCGGTGCGCACAGCTTCGATGATGTACGCCTGCGAAGACACAGCCATGTCAGTCTTCCTCTCTAGTGATGCCGCCAAGAACGATTGCGAGGTACTGCCGGCCGACCTGTTCGGCCGTCAGTGGTCCGCCCGGCTGATACCAGCGGACCGAAACCCAAGTGGTGTCGCGGATGAACCGGTAGACCAGGTCGACATCGATGTCGGGCCGGAAGTAGCCCTCCTCGATGCCCTGGTTGAGAACGTCCACCCACATCTTGCGTTGCTCTTTGTTGCGTTCGTCCACATAGGAGAAGCGCGGCTGACCCGATAGCCGCTTGGCTTCGTCCTGATAGATGACGACCTGCGCGTGCCGGTGTGCGATCGCCTCGAACGACGCCATGAACAAACCCTTGAGCCGCTCCAGCGGATTTGGTTCCGTTGCAACGATTTCCTGATACCGGTCGAACAACCAGTCCAGGAAGCCGCGCAGCAGCTCGTCGACCATCTCCTCCTTGGACGAGAAGTGGTGGTACAGGCTGCCCGACAGGATGCCCGCGGAATCGGCGATGTCGCGCACGGTGGTAGCCCGGAGCCCGCGCTCGGCGAACATCGCGGCGGCGAGCTTCAGAAGCTCGTCGCGTCGGGTCGGTGTCTGGAAGGCAGGCTCGTTCGTGCTCATGCGCGTTGGCTCGACACCGAAATCACTTCTCCAGTCAGGTAACTGGAGTAATCACTGGCGAGAAATGCAATGGTGGCGGCGACTTCCCACGGCTCGGCTGCCCGCCCGAACGCCTGACCCTCTGACAACCGGTCCAACAGATCGGACGAGCTGGTCTTCTCCAGGAATTTGTGCCTGGCGATGCTTGGCGACACCGCGTTGATACGGACGCCGTACTCCACGGCTTCGATTGCGCTGCATCGGGTCAACGCCATCACACCGGCCTTGGCCGCCGCATAGTGCGACTGCGAATGCTGCGCCCGCCAGCCCAGCACGCTGGCGTTGT
>DASQCE010000294.1:0-22776 GCA_035634855.1 Mycobacterium sp. | reverse complement strand
AGCAGCGCGGTCTTTCCGACTCCGGCGTTCCCCGAGATCAGCACCACACCGCTGGCACCATGCGTGCGTGTCCGGCGGACGACGGCGAGCGCGGTGGACAGCTCGTGGTCCCGACCGCGAAGCGGTCCGTACGGCCTCACGCGGCGTCACCGTCTAGTGGCAGAAAATCGAGCAGACGATGCTTGCGCCGCAATCCAAGGGCCACGGGGTCGGTCCGTGCACCCTGCTTGGGTTCACCTATCGGTGATACGAAGACCTGATTGGGCGCTGGCAGCACCGCGCACGTCTCGCATCGCGCTGTGGGATCCAGCGGTGTGCCACATACATCGTGGGTGAACATCCTGGGCCGCCGACCGGAGTGACGTTCGCCCCAGGCGCGCAGCGCATACAACGCCGGCCACAACGCCATCCCTTCGTCGGTCAACTCGTAGAGCCAACGGCCTGCATGGTTGGGGTCGGGAACCTTCACCATCACTCCGCTGTCGACGAGAGACCGCAGGCGGTTGCTCAACACCGTGCGGGGTACGTCCAGGTGCGCGAGGAAATCATTGAAGCGCCGGACTCCATAGAACGCATCGCGCAGCACCAGCAGTGTCCAGCGTTCACCAACAATCTCGAGCGCGCGCGCCAGCGAACAATCCTGCCTGTCGTACGAGCTCGGCAGCATGTTGCCATCAAACCAGAAATCGGCCAATGAGTCCAGTGAATGGACTCGCGGATCTCTTGGTTGAAGGTGTAGCTGCCTGCTTACCCGAATCGGTGACGGAACGGCTCCGCATACCAACGTGGGTGATGGGCCGGACGTCCCTCGCCGATTACAGCCGTCGGGTGTTGCAGAGCGAAATAGATTGGGGCCACAGGAAGTATGATCGCCGAGAAGCTCGTCCTATGCGCGGAACCCTAGCTGGTCAGGCTGGCCAGCAGGCGCAAGCTTTCCTCGGATGATGAACCCGGGTCGGCGTGATAAGTAACCACCATCTGACGGTGATCGGGTAGGTGCAGGATCGTGTAGTGCAGGTCCAGCGCTCCAACTTGCGGATGATAGAGCTCGGTTGGACCGGTGCTTCGATGTTTGACGTCGTGGCGGGCCCATAACGCGGCGAAGCGCTGGCTGGCGAGGCTGAGTTCGCCGATCAACTCGACGAGTTCGCGATCGGGAGGCTCCGCGCCAAGCACGGCTCGCAGAAACGGGACCATTCTGGTCGTGAATTTGTCCCAGTCGCGGTAAAGCATGCGCAACTCGGGTTCGAGAAATGCTGCGCGCAGGATGTTTTCGCCCGGCCCGAAGAAGCGGGTCAGCGCTCGGGCGACGTCATTGGATGCGAGTATCGTCATGTTCCTATTGATGACGAACGCCGGGGTCAATGGCCAGCTGTCGATGAGGTTTTGCACCGTGGGGTCGAATCTTTCTTGGACTGAACGCCGGCGCCGACGCGGCGCCGGGCGCGCTAACTCCCGAAGGTAGCTCGCAGCGTCATCGTCGAGTTGTAGGGCGCGGGCAAGGCCGTCTAGGACTTGGTCGGAGGGCTGATGGTCTCGGCCCTGCTCGAGCCGGAGGTAGTACTCGGTGCTGATACCCGCGAGCATGGCGACCTCTTCGCGACGCAATCCCTCGACCCGTCTGCGCTCGCTGCCGGGCAGCCCGACATCGGCGGGCTTGAGTAATTCGCGGCGGGCTCGTAGGAAGCCCGCCAGCCCATTGGATGTCTCCATCTACCAAGGGTAGGGCGCCGTGTCTGCGGAAGGGTGACCCTGGGATTACCAGTAACGACGTGGCCTGGATCCCCGCAGGGTGCGGGGGCATCGTTCTCTCATCGGAAATGAACGCTTCATCGATAGGAAGCAAGTCTTGGCCACTGGAAGTTCACGCTGCCGTGACCACACCGATCTATCGGTGCGTGAAGAAGCAGATCGGCTGGCCATCATCGAAGTGGTCGACGCCTACGGTTACTGCGCCGATAGACGTGACACGGCCAGCCAGATGGCGCCGTTTACCGAGGACACGGATTTTCTCGTCTACCTGGAGACTCGCAATCCCGTTCCTACCCAACACCTTCGGGGACGGCACGCGCTACCACCGGTATTCGACGAACTTAGATACCTACGAAGCTACCACGCACTTCAACGGTCAAAGCACCACAGTGCTGGATGGCGACAACGCTTCTGGGTTGACCTACTGCCTGGCACACCATGGCAAGGTCGACGGGTCGGTGCGGACCCTGATGGTCGCCGCAATCCGCTACCTCGACACGTTGTCAAACGCGACGGCGGGTGGCTTTTCAGCCAGCGCAAGTTCATGGTCGATTGGACCGAAACCCGTTCACTGGTGACCGGCTGAGCCGGTCCGATAATGATGGAGTAGCCATGTCTGCAAGCAAGTACGGGAGTGAGACCACGGCGGCCGAGATCGTTGCAGACGTGGATCTGCACGGGCGACATGCGGTCGTGACCGGCGCCAGTTCGGGTATCGGCGCGGAGACTGCCCGCGCGCTGGCATCAGCTGGGGCCGACGTGACGCTGGCGGTACGCAATGTCGAGGCCGGCAGGAAGGTTGCCGACCGCATAGCCGAATCGTTACCGGACGGCATGGGAGCGATAAGCGTGGCCCCGCTCGACTTGGCCGACCCTGCCTCGGTGGCCAGCTTCGTACACGCGTGGACGGGTCCGTTGCACATCCTGGTCAACAACGCGGGCGTGATGGCCTTGCCACAGCTGACCCGGACCACATCAGGTTATGAAATGCAGTTCGCCACCAACCATCTCGGTCATTTCGTGCTTGCCACGGGCCTTCACAAGTGGCTGGCCGCTGCGGGCAAAGCCCGCGTGGTGTGTGTCGCCTCGATCGGCCACCTATTCTCTCCGGTCGTCTTTGACGACCTGCACTACCGGTTCCGCCCCTACGACCAGTGGACGGCCTACGGCCAGTCCAAGTCCGCCAACGTCCTGTTCGCTGTCGGCGCCGCGCAACGCTGGGAGGATGATGGCATCGCGGTTAATGCGCTGATGCCGGGCAACGTCGCCAGTACTGCGCTGGCGCGCCACATGGGCCCCGACGACCTGGCCAGTTTCGGTGAAACGACAACCCTTGCGCTTCCGCCGGAGAAGACGATCGAGCAAGGCGCCGCAACGTCGATTTTGTTGGCAGCCAGCCCCGACGTCGAGGGCGTCACCGGCCGCTATTACGAAGACTGCAGCGAGGCGACACCAGTAACTGAGCGCGCCGACCATACCGGAGGCGTCGCCCCCTACGCACTCGACCACGACAACGCCGAGCGGCTCTGGCGGATCTCCAACGACCTCATCTGATGTGTCTGCAGACCTGCGCCGGCATGATCGTCATCGCGAGTAGGCCCGGCGGTAGATGTGCTCGGCAACCATGATGGTGGTCAGATTGGTGACCGTCGAAGGAACTCGGGGGATGATGGACGCATCTACAACGCGAAGGCTTTGCAGCCCGCGCACAGCACCGGCCGAGTCCACTACCGCCTCCGGGTCGGTGGCTCCGCCCATGGGGACCGTCGACGTTGGATGACCATAAGTCGCCAGATTGGCGGCGATCACCTCGGGCAGCGCCTCATCGCGGACGGCTTCGCCGGGTATCAGCTCACCGGCCTGAAGTGGCCCGAATACCGGACTACGAGCCAGACGGCGGCTGACTTTTACCCCCTCCAGCATGCGTAGCCGGTCGCGCTCGGTTGCCAGGAAGTTGTTGTCAATCAACGGCTGAACATTGGCGTCGGTGCTCGAAATCCGGAGAGTACCAGAGGATTCGGGGAGTACCACCGAGGTGGCCAATACGATAGCTCCCCCGGTTGGGCTGAATGACCCGTCAAGGAGGTGGGTGGCGCTGATGTGTAGATCGAGCTCGCCGTCCTTGGCGAGGCTGGAGCGGAACCAGAGCAGGGAGCCGACCGCGGGGCTCATTTGAATGGCGTTGTCTGAAAGCGCGTATGCGTTGTAGAAGATGGGTTGGTCCTGAAGATGTTGGCCCACAGGGAGATCGGCGATTGTCGCGACGCCCAGCTGAGTGAGGTCGCGCGCGGGGCCGACTCCGGAGCGCAGAAGGATCGCAGCGCTGCCGTAGGTCCCTGCGGAGAGGATTACCTCCCTGGCGGCGTAGACGTGCCTGGTAGAGCTGATGACTCCGGTCGCGGTTGTGCCGTCGAAGAGCACCTTGTCGACTACGACCTCGCCGACGATGGTGAGGTTTGGCCTGCGACGTACCTCGGCGGTCAGATAGGCGACGGCAGAACTCTGCCGCACGCCGTCGACGATATTGACCGGGCATCCGCCGACACCTTCAGGATCGACTCCGTTGAAGTCGTCGACGTGCTTGTAGCCGTCAGCAATTGAAGCGTCGATGAACCCCCGCAGGCCTGGTGTGAGTTCGTCGTAGGTGCGTTGCCGAATTGACACCGGACCCGTACGACCTCGGTACGTGTCATCGCCGGAGTCCGTATTCTCCAGTACTTTAAACGTTTCGAGGACCTCGTCCCACGCCCACCCCTCGACGCCGTGAATTTGCCATGATTCCACGTCTTGGCGTCGGGCACGTATCGCGACGGCCGCGTTCACTGCGGAGCTGCCGCCCAGTACGCGCCCGCGCGGCACGGCCATCTCGGTGGTCGACGCGCCCCCGCGTGCGGTGTAACCCCAATCGAAGTTCGGGGCGGGCACCTGCTCAGGGTTACCCAACTCGCCAGGCACCGCGTCGGACGCAAACGCCGGACCGCCCTCGAGCAACAGCACCCGGCGGTTCGGGTCCTCGCTCAACCGGGCGGCCAGACTGGCGCCCGCTGAGCCCCGCCCACGATGAGAACATCTTGTGGCTGGTTCAGGGCAGAAGCTGGATTACTCATATCCTCATTCCTTTTTGGGTGTGCGATGGCCGTTGTGGCTGGGTGCCCGGCGCAATCAGGGCTTTCATGATTTGGCCTGCGCGCAGCGCGTCGAAGGCAGTCAGCGCATCAGCCAGTGGACTGACTACCGTGGTGAGGTCCGCGACCGCGATTTGCTGGGTGGCCAGCAGGTCGATCGCGCGGTCGAACTCGTCGGTGTAGATGTACGACCCCCGCACCGTGATCTCTTTGAGCAGGATCGTCGCCGAATCAAGGCCGGGGTCGGGCCCAGCCCCGACCACCACCAGGATGCCGGCGGGGGCAAGCAGTTTCAGCGCGGTTGAGGTGGCGGCGGCGCTGCCCGAGCACTCGAGCACGACGTCGACCGCCAGGCCGCCGTTGTCTTCGGCGGCGATCGGCACAGCATGGGAGTCCGTCGCGAACTCGGCCCGCTGTGCGGCCGGCTCCATCAGAAGGATCTGCGCGGGCGATCTGAGGTGAGCGAGCCTGCAAGCGAGCTGCCCGATTGGGCCGCCGCCCGTCACCAACACCGTCCGCCCCGCGATGTCGCCTGCGAGTTCCACCGCCCGCAGCGCGGTAGCCGTTGGCTCGACCCAGGCCGCCTCAACAGTTCCCAGCTCGTCGGGGATTTGGCGCAGGTGTCCCGGGAAGGCGGCCATCAGCGGTGCCAGCGCTCCATCTGCCTGCAGACCCAGCGCCGTCTCCAAAGTGGCTTGCCGACAGAAGTTCGGCCGCCCTGACCGGCAGTACACGCAAGTGCCGTCCACATTGCCGTTGGGGTTGACCGCGACCCTCTGGCCGATCGCCCAGTCGGCGACCTCGGCCCCCACCGCCGCGATGCGGCCGGTGGACTCGTGTCCGAGGATGCAGTCGCCGCGGTACACCTGCGGCAACTGGGATGCGTGCAAATCGCTGCCGCAAATGCCGCACAGATCGACTTCGACCAGCACCTGGTCGGGTCGCAGTGTCGGGCGTGGCCGGTCCTGTAGTGCGATCCGTGCGTCTGCGGTAAAGACCACCGCGGGCATCGTCATCTTTGGTCAGCTCCAGTCTTTGTGCATACGCCGCACCACTGATCGATCGGTCGTCCGCGGGTCAGTGGACTTCAATGTCGGATCGATCTGTTGAGAATTTCGGTTCGGCGTAAACGAATACGGCCCAACGCCAAATGCGGTGAGGGCGATTAGCACCGCGTGGGCCGCGAAATTCATTGGTTCGTGTCGCCGGGAGTGAACAACGGCTGCGCCCACCATCGCCAGTGCGAGCCCGACTGCAGCCAGCGGTACAAATATCGGGGCGATCTGCACTGCGGGCGGCTAGACTAGCCCGACGGCGCCGAGGATTTCGGCGAGTCCGATCAATCGGATGTTGGTGTGCCTGTCGTCCTGCGCCCAGCCCTGGCCCGACGTGACGAGCTTGTCTTTGGTTACAAACTGTTTCATCAGTCCGCTGCCGGCGAAGCCAACTGCCAAGCCGATCGCGACAGTCCACCGTGCCAGGTCCATCCAGACCTCCTAATCGATGTCATGGTTAATGGTCGACGGCTCAATTGGTTTGGTGAAAACGATGTTCTGTGGCGCGCGGGTCGAGAGAACTATCACCTGAACTCCTCGTTGAGGAGGTCAATATCGCGATCGTTCAACCAAAAATCACCCGCACCAAGGTTTTCAGCGAGGTGGGCGCGAGTGCGGGTCCCTGGAATCAGCAGTATGTTCGGCGCGATGGCCAGCAACCACGCAAGAGCGACCTGAGCAGCGCTCGCATCGTGTGCAGCGGCAACGCTGTTGACAACCGGGTTGGTCAGGATCGCCTCGCGTTGCGTCGCGGGATAACCCAGGGGACAGAACGGCACGAACGCGATCTTGCGCGCACTGCACTCGTCCAAGATCGACATGTTGTTACGCGCCGCGAGATTGAAGAAATTCTGCACGCAGACGATTTCGGCGACCTCCAACGCCCGCATCAGGTGGTCGTGGCTGACGTTGCTGATCCCAATTCCGCCGATGAGTCCCTCGTCTCGGGCGGTCATCAACGCGCCTAGCTGATCAACGAACCGGGCATCGGGCCCTGCGTTGTCCATCACGCGCAGGTTTACAGCGGTGAGTTGGTCGACACCTAGCGTTGCAAGATTGTCTTCGATGCCCGCGCGGAGCTGATCGGGGTTGTCAAAGGGCAGGACGGCGCCGAAATCGTCGCGGCGGGCGGCAACCTTACTGACCAACGCCAGTTCGGCGGGGTAGGGGTGTAGCGCGTCCCGGATCAATTCGTTCACCACCCCCGGCCCGTAGTATTGCGCGGTGTCGATGTGATCTACCCCGGCATCCACAGCGGCCCGCAGGACTGCGATGGCTTCGTCACGGTCGCGCGGTGGGCCGAAGACGCCGTCTCCGGCCAGCTGCATCGCGCCGTACCCGACCCGCCAAACCGCCTTATCGGCTAGGCGATAGCGGGACCGCGTCGAGGTGTTCATTGCCGATGCCAGGCGTTCGTGCTCCGGAAGTCAGGCATAAATGGGCGCCACATCGAAGTACACCCTGTAGTCATCGATCTTGCCCGCGGCGTCGCTATGGAAAATTGTGACGCACGGGAGGGTGACCTGTTGGCCGTCCTTACGATCGTACGTAACTTTCAACTCGATGATGGTGTCGTCGCCGACGTTCCATTCCTGCACGATCGTGTGATGGAGGCCCGCGATCGTGTCAAAGAACGCGCTTGTGCCCGTGCGGATCTCGTCGATACCCACCAAGGGATCGCCGTTGCCGAATACAACTTGTCCGTCCCGGGCGAAAAGTGAGACTACTGTCGCAACATCCATTGAGTCGGTCGTCGCGAAGAGCTTTCGCGTGTCCGGACGCGTTGTGGCACCCATGGGATCCTTTCCTCGACTTAGGTCCAGCGTGTTCACTAGAATACATGATTTATCATGCTTTTAGCAAGAGCTGGTGCGGCCATGCTGGTACGGCGACGCGGATAAGCAATGGATTAACCGGACCTGCGCTCAGCCTGGTAGAGCCAGCCTCTGATGGTGAGTGATACGTCACTTGGCCTGCGAACATCTAATGTTCGCACCTGCTCACCACGGAGCTGGCGGCAAGGAGCTATTGAAGTTGATGTTGACCCGGACGTGTTCCAACGCCGCAGTTAGGGGTGCGACGAGCTCGTCGGGCAGCGGGTCGAAGAACAGGCGCCGGACTACGGCTACGTGACCGGGAGCTGCGGCGTCGATCGCTTCGCGGCCCGCCTTTGTCAGAATCGCGTCGGTTGCCCTGCCGTCGTCCCCTGATGGAACCCGCTCAGCGAGGCCGCGCTCACATAACCGGCGCAGCTGATGTGAGGCGCGGCTGCGTTCCCAACCGATCAGCGCCGCCAGGTCAGAGACTTGCAGACGCCCGCCAGGCGCATCAGTTAACGCATTCAGAACGTGGTAGTCGGCAAGCGACAAATCGCTATCACTTTGCAACTGCCGATTCATCTCATAGTTCATCCGCATCTGCACGGCCATGAACGCCCGCCAGGCCCGCAGCTCGGCTGCTGACAACCAAGGTCCCTGCGTGGCCTTCCGGCGTTGACTACGTGACACTTCGACTATTCCTTCTCAGACTGTCTGCCCAGGATATCGCGATAGATGCCGATTACTCGTTCGACGCGTCTTCGCCACCGTGGGACAGGAGTCCCGTAGGTCATGGCCCACCCGCGATCGAAGGGCATGGTGGGAGTGGCTTGCTGAGGCTGCGAGAACGACATTGCTTGACGTATCACGTAATGCCATTAAGCTGAAACGGGCTATCAAGGAGGATTCACCATGGCCGAGACCGTCAGTAATTTGATGGAAGCGAACTTGCTCGGGGTGTTCAACGAACGCGATGCCCAACGGAGGGCACTAACAATTGAGAGCACCTACTCCGCGGATGTTCGCTGGACGGACGACGAGGGAACCAGCGTCGGTCGCCAAGCATTGGAAGCCAAGGCAATAGCGTTGCAGTCCCAGATGCAGGGGTTGGTCTTCACCAAAGCCAGTCCTGTCTACCAAACCCGCGGTTTGGGCTACTTGGCGTGGCAGCTCGGGCCTGACGGCGGCGACCCCGTGGCCAGCGGATTCGACGTGGCGATCGTGCGCAATGACCTCATCTCCGAGCTCTACACAGTCATCACTACGTAGCGGGGCAGGCCAACCTGGTGCTCACCAATTCGGAGGACAAATCGCAAGCGGCCGCCGGGGATGACAGTCCATCACAGCTGCTAGGGGCGTTCATCGGCTACCTTCGTTCGCGGACCACCAACGGCGACTCCGAAAGCACTGGGTTGGATGAAAGCGGGTCTGAGCCGGAGGGTGTTCTACGCGACGTCTGCGAGGTAGGGGGTGTCCCCGCGATCACCCTGCAGCCACAGGTCGGTCGCCCCGATCGCACGGTCCTTTACTTCCACGGCGGCGGCTACGTCAGTGGTTCTCCGCCAGAACGCTATCTTCCGTTGGCCGCAGCGGTGGCGCTGGCCGCCAACGCGCGAGTGCACGTGGTCGACTATCGGCTTGCCCCGGAAACCCCGTTCCCTGGCGCCTTCGACGACTGCCTGCGCGCATATCACTGGCTTGTCACACACAGCGGTGCGGACCCGCAAACGCTGGTCGTGCTTGGCGATTCGGCCGGCGGCAACCTGGCGGTCGCCGTAATCGCTGCGGCGCGGGATCAAGGCTTGGCACCTCCCGCCCGCATCGCCCTGATCTCGCCGTTGGCTGACCTGACTATCAGCGGCGCCTCGATTGAGGAACGCAAACACTTGGACCCGTTAGTGACTCGCCAAATGCTCGAATCCACGGTCACCGACTATCTTGCCGGTGCTGACCCCCGCGACCCCCGGTGCTCTGCGATCTTCGCCGACATGCACGGTTTTCCCCCGATGCTCATCCAGGTCGGCGAGAACGAAATCCTCTACGACGACGCCACCCGCATCCGGGATGCTGCCACCACGGCGGGTGTCGACGTCGCCTTCGAGTCGTGGCGACATGGAGTCCATGTCTGGCCCGTGTTTATCTCCGCCGGGCTGCCTGAGTCGGCCGCCGCGGTCGAACGCCTGGCTACCTTCTTCAAAACCCAAGCAGCGCAGTAAGAATCGGAATCGGCACGGTGATCGAACGGCCGTTGGCGCCACATTTCCGTGTGAGAAGGCGATCGGTTGGTACCGAGGCTGACCCTGCGATTTCCGGATTGCCGCACGACCCGTCGCGTGGTGGCGTGCCAAACGATCAAGGTCGCATCATTTCGCCGGATGGCGCAGCAGTTAGAGGTGCCGGGCGCGACGTGTCGCCGCTCACCTGGCAACAATGGCGTGTCATCGACGCCGAGTAGTCGACCTGGTTGGTGCCGCTGACGTAGCGGGCGGCGTCGGACCCGAGGATCGCCAGCACGTCGCCACCTCCGTGCAGCTCTACCGCAGCGATCCGCGCATTCGCACACGGGTCAAGGCGGCCATCGAAGCGGGTCGACCGAGGTGCTGCTATGGGGTGACGCCGACTCAACCGCGATTGCAGGATCAGCCCCGAGATGAGAGGAACGCCGGTCAGCACCTAGCCATCCCAGGTACGGTGCGCCGGAGAATCGGAGCGGTTTGTCTCCAGGAGATAAGACACCGCCGAAAGTTGGTCCCTCCGCGACATCCTTCCGCTGGCCTTTGCCCATAGATTCTTGCCCACGAACTCAGGAACGAGTTCTCCCAGACAACAAAACCGACGATTCCGCTCCGCGGAGAATGCGAGAAATCCAATGCTCTTCCCGATCATGATCTTCCTGATGGTGCTGTCCCCGCTGTTCATCCCGATCGCCGTCACGGTGGTTCACGAGTTCGGCAACTGGCGCAGCCGCCGCGTTGGTCGTCCGGTCGGCTCGCTTCGCCAGTTCCGCCCAGCTGTCGGCCTGGTGCCAGCCGCCGCGTAGCCCAGCTTTCGCTTCCGAACGTGATGCCACCCGGCTTCACGTTCGATGCGTTTCAGGACCTGACTCTCGCGCTCACCGGCGCATTCAGTTAGCGGGCCTATCCTCGCGAGCATGACTGCTCCAGTAGATCCCAATCGTTTCGAAGAGATGTACCGCGACGAGCGGACCGCGCACGGATTACCCGCCGCCACACCGTGGGATATCGGCGGCCCGCAACCTGTTGTTCAGCAGCTCGTCTCGCTCGGCGCGATCAAGGGCGAGGTGCTCGACCCCGGCACCGGCCCCGGCCACCACGCAATCCACTACGCGTCAAAGGGGTTGTCGACCACCGGTATCGACGCGTCGCCGGCGGCGATCGAACGCGCGAAGCAGAACGCCCAGAAGGCCGGGGTGACGGTCGAGTTCCGATTGGCCGATGCGACCAAGCTCGAGGGACTGGACGACAGGTTCGACACCGTCGTCGACTGCGCCTTCTACCACGTTTTCAGCACCGAGCCCGAACTGCAGACGTCTTATGCGCAGGCCCTGCACCGCGCCACCAAGCCCGGCGCGCGGCTGTACATGTTCGAGTTCGGCGCGCACAACGTGAACGGATTCAAGATGCCGCGCTCGCTTTCCGAGGATGATTTCCGCCAGGTGTTTCCGGCCGCCGGCTGGGAGATCACCTACCTGGGGCCGACCACCTACCAGGGAAATATCAGCATCGAGACTTTCGAGATGATGGCGGCTCGCAACCCTGACACGGTCGAGGAGATGAATCCGCTGCTGGAACGGCTGCGGGTCATCGAACCGTGGCTGGTCGACGGCCGCGTACACATGCCGTTCTGGGAGATGCACGCCACCCGCGTCGATTAGGTCTGGTCCTTTTGCACCAGCCGCAGCGAGATCGAGTTGATGCAGTAGCGCTGATCGGTCGGCGTCGGATAGCCCTCGCCTTCGAAGACGTGGCCGAGGTGGCTGTGGCACTTGGCGCACAACACCTCGACGCGATGCATGCCGAGCGAATCGTCGGACCGCAGGATGACGGCGTCGGAGTCGGCCGGGTCGAAGAACGACGGCCAGCCGCAGTGGGATTCGAACTTCTCGCTGCTACGGAACAATTCCGCGCCGCACGCCCGACACTCGTAGACACCCTCGGTCTTGGTGTCGGTGTACTCACCGGTGAACGGCCGCTCGGTGCCGGCGCGGCGCAGGACCGCAAACTCGTCAGGGCTGAGCTTCTTGCGCCACTCGTCGTCGGTGAGCTGCACCTTGGGAGCTGGAGTCGTCATGCATCCACGCTAGCGATGTCGAGGACGACGCGGAACCTGGCGGCGCCCGACATCATCCGTTCGTAGGCCTTCGGGGCGTCATCGAGCGCCATTACCTCGGTCATCGGCTTGATGCCGTGCGCCAGGCTGAATGCGAGGTTGTCCTCGTTCTCGATCGAGGATCCCGTCAGGCTGCCGACGATGGAGCGGCCCCCGAAGATCAAGTCGGAGGTCTGTACGGAAATCGGGTCGGGCCCGGCGCCCACGACGACGAGCTGACCACGCGGTGCCAGCCCGGCGACCAATGGCGACATCGACGCACCGCTGGCCGCCGTCGCAACGATCACCGCCGCGCCGCCGAGATCCTGCAATACGGCGCCGGGATCGACCGCCGCACTGTCGATGTAGTACTCGGCACCCAAAGACCTTGCCAGCTCCTCTTTTTCGGGTCCGCGCGCAATTGCCACTGTCCGGTAGCCGAGTTGCGTGGCGTACTGCACGCCGAGATGGCCGAGGCCGCCGATGCCCTGGATGGCGACCACGGCGCCCGGAGGCGCGTCGGCGTGACGCAGCGCGTTGAACGTGGTGATCCCGGCGCACAACAGCGGCGCTGCCTCGATCGGGTTCATCACCTCAGGCACCCGCACCAGACCGCTGGCCCTGGCGTACACCATCTCGGCGTACCCACCGTCCTCGGTGGTTCCCGGTTGCGGCTGGTTGAGACAGTTGACGAAATCACCACGCCGACATTGCGAGCACTCACCGCAGGGGCCGCCGAGGTAGCCAAGGCCGACCCGGTCGCCGACCTGCCAAGCGGTGACCCCCGACCCGACCACGTCGACGACGCCGACGATCTCGTGGCCGGGGACGACGGGCTGACTGGGATCCGGGCGCACGCCTTCCACGCCGAGGAAATCGCTGTGGCACACCCCGCAGCTGAGGACCCGGACCCGGACATGGCCCGGCTCTGGTTCGACGACCTCGCGCTCGACCAGCTCGAACTGCTGTTGTCCCGTGACTTGGAAAGCGCGATACGTCGGCATGGAGGAACCTCTAGGTTTAGACAACTTGACTTAGCAATCGCTGACAGACAACCGCGGCGTCGTGGTCATTCATTCCCGGCCGGGCGCGGTATAGGCCATTTCGCCGATGTTTCCGGGTTTCTGCCGCTGCACGCTGGCTAGCAGGAGCCAGACCGACTGGAGCGACGTGGGCATGACCGATCTACTGCCAACGGGTATGGCGACGTTGCTTCTCGCCGACGTCGAGGGCTCGACGCGACTCTGGGAGAGCCAGTCGGATGAGATGACCGCGGCGGTCGCGCGCCTCGATGCGGTGTTGGCCGAAGTCGTGCCAAGCACCAGGGTGTTCGTCCCGTCGAGCAAGGTGAAGGTGACAGCTTCGTAATTGCATTCGCGCGCGCCAGCGATGCGGTGGCCTGTGCGATGGCACTACAGTCGACGCCGCTTGCGCCGCTTCGATTGCGAGTCGGTGTGCACACCGGCGAGGTCCAGTTGCGGGACGAAGCCAACTACATGGGCCGGACGATCAATCGCACTGCGCGCCTGCGGGATCTGGCCCACGGCGGTAAGACCGCGCTATCCGGCGTGACCTGCGAGATGGTCGCCGAGCGACTCCCGGACGGTGCATGGGTGCGCGAGCTTGGCACTCACCCGCTGCGGGACTTACCGCGGCCCGAACGAGTGGTCCAGCTGTGCCACGCAGATCTGTGCAACGACTTTCCACCGTTGAGGTTTGCCATTGACGGCGGCAACGTAATGATCTACCCCTTCTTGCCCTTGGCGTCGCTGGCGTTGGGCGATCTCACCACCGCCCGCCGTCAGGCCGACGATGTGGTGGCGCTCGCGAAGGGCATTTCGCTCGTCGCGGCCCTGACCTGTCGAGCGCGCGTCGAGATCGCCCAGGGCGACCTGGAAAAGGCCAGCATTGACGCCCGTGAGGCGCGCGATGTCGGCGCTGATTCACATGGGTACGTGACCATTCGGGACGCGTTCGAATGCCTCGCGCATATCGCGGGCGAGGAGGGTAGTCACCGGGAAGCGGCACGTCTTCTCGGAGCGGCCGACGCCGCACGGCGGCAGACGGGTATCACCCGGTTCAAGATTTTCGATGCCGACCACGAGCTTCTGCTCTTGGCTCTCCGAGACTGCCTGGGTGAGAGCAACTTCCAAGCCGCCTGGGATGAGGGGACGGCCCTGACCATCGAAGAGTCGATCGCGTACGTGCGCCGGGACGCGGGGAACGCAAACGGCCGTCAATGGGTTGGGCGTCGCTGACGCCAACCGAACTCGATGTCGTTCGGCTCGCCTGCGAGGGACTCGGCAACAAGCAAATCGCCACCCGGCTTTTCATCTGGCCGCGCACCGAGCAGGCGCACGTGTCGCACGTCTACTCGAAGCTGGGTGTCGGCTCACGAGTCAGCTCGCGCAGGAGGCAAGTCGACACTAGGCGGGCGCGGGCTCCTTCGGTTTCTCCGCCGTCCAGGCCGGGTCGATACCCTCGTCGAGCCGGCCGTCGTCTTTTGCGTCGAGATAGCGGAAGTAGAGCACACAGAAAATGACCACGAGCATCAGGCACCAGCCGTAGGTGACCCGCAGGTATTCCAATGCGCGGCCTGTCGTCGGCCAGTGCCACATCAGCCACCTGTCGGCGCTCATGAAGCCGTAGACCGCCACCCACGCCACCCAGTTGCGAATCACCGAGTTTGGCAGCACGACAGTCATGAGGAACGGGAAGAGCATCATCGAGTAGTAGCCCTGGCCAAGCGACGAAACCAGCCAAGAAGCGATCAGCAACACACCGGAGGACGTAGTAAACCAGAACAGCGGGTTACGGGTGCGGTAGTAGCGGTACAGCAGCCACAGCGCCGCGATCGCCAACACCGCAAAACTGATGCGGAGCAACATGATCAGCCACATCGGCAGGCCGTAGTACACGCCGTTACCGAGGATTGAGCTGTTGAAATAGTCGCGAGTGGAGAAGATGTAGGGAAGTGTGCGAGTGACGAAGTTCATCGGGTCGCTGACCAACGGCCACGCCGCCGCGTTGAATATCACCGGCACCACAATCGCGGTGACCACCGCGCGCCATTGCCGATTGAGCAACGGCAGCAGGAGAAGTGGCGCCAGTACCGGTTTCACCACCAGCGACAAGCCGATCGCGACGCCGGCCCACCATTCGTTGTTGACCTTGCCGTCGAGAAGCCAACGGAAGAACAGCACCTCCAACAACAGCACACAGCCGTTGATGTTGCCGAAAACCAGTGTGTTGATCACGCTTTCGGTGCAGAACATCGCCACCAGCAGCGCCGGATAGGCGACAGAGGTGAGCCCGTAGCCGAACAGCCGGACCAAGAAATAGGCGGCGATGATGATTGCGACGCAGTTGATGCTTTCGAACCACCAGCGCGACGCGTCGACCGGCAGGTAGCCGAACGGCGCCATCAGCAGCGTGCCGCCGGGTGGGTACAGGTAATGCGGGTCGACGTAGTCAAAGTGCTCGTTGTAGATGTCCCAGCCGCGCCGGAAGTTCGACACCGCGCGGTATACCGGACCGTAGTCATCGGTGATGTAGCCATTGGTCGCCAGGACGTAACTGCGATGGATGATGAACAGGATTGCCAGCGGCCACAGGATGGACCGCATAACCGACGCCGTGCTCGGTGGGGTGGTGCGAGGCGCGAACGCCGTCAGCAGGCCGGTACGGATGGAGTCTGGTGCCGCCACCAGCGCACCGTACACCGGCAGGCCAAGAAGTCCGTGTCAGGCCGGACAGAACGTGTCGGTCGGCGGCAGGTTGCCGCTGTCCAGGTAGCCGATGACCGGCGGCAGCGCGCATGCCGAGTAGATGGTGGCGCCGTGTCCGATGCCCTGCCACATCACCCGCTTGCTCGTGGTGCCTGCGTTGATCATCGTCGCGGCCACGGCCGCCACGCCCTCGTTGCCGACGATCGGGTCGTTCTGCACGCCGAGCAGCATCACGGGGGTCTTCAAGTTCTTGGGGTCCTGCGGCGCCGATCCGCTCGGCCAGTTCAGGCACTTAACCAGGTTGAGCGCGCCGACGGCGCCGAACTGCGGGTAGAGCTTGGGCCACGCGACCACGAGCTCACGGACCCGGTCGGGCGTCGGCCGGTTCAGTGAGTCGCCGCAGCTGTTGACGAACTGGCCGTCGGTCTGGCGCAGTGTCTCGGCGGCCGTGATCAGGTTGGTCATCTGGTTGGAGTTGCCGGAGCGGGCCGCCGCCACGGCCGCCGCGAGGTCGTTGCCGGAGTTGACGCGGTCGCCGCGGGGGTAGGCCAGCGCGGTCGTGATCGCGTCGACGACCGTCGCCACCGATGCGCCGCCCGGCCCGCTTCCGCTCCGCGCGGCCGCCAGCAGCGCGTCGATCGCACCCTTCGGATCGGGCGCGAGTGGGCAATTGGTGGCGAGGCACTGCGCGGCCCAGGCGTCGAGCGCAGCCTGCTCGCCCTTGACGCGTTGCTCCATCGCGGCCTCGGCGGCGATGCCCAGCGGCAGGGGGGAGTCGAGCACCAGCCGGGCCACCTTGTTTGGGTGTGATCCGGCGTAGGCCAGCGCAACCTGGGCGCCGTTGCCGACACCGAGCAGCGCGAGGGTGGGCACGTCCCAGGTGCTGCGCAGCCGTTCGATGTCCTCCGCGGCGTGCGCATTGTCGTATGCGGAGTCGCCGGGCGCGATGGTGTCGGTGCAGCTTGTGGTGGCGGTCTGCGTGACGGCGCCGAGGTTGGCGACGGGGTCGTCGCCGGACTGGAACTGCGCCTGGTCGAGCATCTCCTGGCGGTCGAAGAGGTCGCGGCACTCCAGCGCGCCTGACATCCCCGTGCCGCGACGATCGACCGCCACGATCGGATGGGTCTTGAGTACGTCGGCACCTGCGCGGGACAGCCACACCGGCAGCTGCGCCGACGACGGCAGGTCGGTTCCGGTGGTCATCACCAGTGGCCCGGCGTCGTCCGGGGTCTGCGGTCCCGTGGCTCGCACCACGCCGATGCTCACGGTGCCGGTGGCGCCGTTGATCGGATCAAGGTCGGCGTCGTAGCTGGCGCAGTCCAGTTTGACGCCGGGAAGGGGCTGCACAGCGGCATCACTGAACACCCGCGACGTGCAGTCCCGCCAGGACAGATCGTTCTTCGGCGCCTCGATCGGCGGCGGGCCGGACGGCGGCTTGGTGGTCTGCGGCGCACCCTGCGGGCCCGCGCCGGAGTCGGTCGCGTAGCGCGGATTGGCGGCCAGGCCGGGCGCACAAGCCGCGACGAACGCCATAACAGTTGCCAGGCTCAGGGCCTTTGCGAGCTGACGACGCCGACGCATGTCGACCACGGTACCGATTGCTTTCTAGTCGGCCCTGACGTAGCGGCTGTACAGGTAGCCGTCGTCGTCGGTCAGCAGGTGGGTGCGCCGCATCTTGGTGTGCACGTCGCCGAGGCCGGTCACGATGCGCTTGGACCCGCCCCCGACCAGGATCGGCGCAACGGTCAGGCACAGCTCGTCAAGAAGGGTGTTCTCGATCAGCGTGCCGAGGAACAACGGACCGCCCTCGGTGAGCACGCGGTGAAGCCCGCGGTCCGCCAGGATTTTCAGGACAGTCGCCGGGTCGACGGAGTCCGGTTCCGAACTGGAAGCGTCGATCACGTCGGCCACCGAGCCGAGCCGGCGACGCGTGTCGTCATGGAACCGGCTGGTGGTCAGGATCAGAGGCGGCACCTCGGTGCGGGTGAACAGAAGGGCGCTCGGGTCGAGGTTGCCGGACCGGGTGATGACGGCGATCGGCGGCACCTCTGCCTGACCCTGCCGCTGCCGGGCCTGTCGCGCGGTGACCGGAAGCTGGGCGCCGGAGTAGTTCTCGATGCGCACTGTGGCCGCCCCGACGACGATGACGTCGGCGAGGTTTCGCAGCAGCGTGAACACGGCGCGGTCGCCCGCTCCGGCCAGCCCGCCGGCCTTGCCCTCATCGGTGGCCCCGCCGTCGAGGCTGGCGATCATGTTGCCGCGCACCCAGCACGACCGCAGATCGTCGGGGTAGGCGTAGAAGTCGGCGAGCCGGCCGTCGTCCACCGATTCGGTGGGCCCTAGCACTGTGAGCTGTATCCCGGCACCGTCGTCAGGCATACGCAGAATTGCAGCACGTCGCTATGGTTCGTGCATGCACGGGTCCAGCGGTGTCGCTCATCTGGTTGATCGGCACCCCAGTGTCACGCCCGAGCGGCTGATCGCCCAGCTCATTCCACCGCCGACGTTTTCCGATGTCAGCTTCGACACCTACAAGCCGGATCCGGCCGAGCCGTCGCAGGCGGCGGCCGTGCACTCGTGCCGGCAGTTCTGCGAGCAGGCGGTGGCGCGGCGGGCCGGCAAGAAGAAACTTTTCGGCAGGCGCGAGGCGCTGCCGGGTGTGGGCATCTATCTCGACGGCGGGTTCGGCGTCGGTAAGACGCACCTGCTCGCGTCGTCATATTTTGACCTTCCTGAACCGAAGGCGTTCGCTACGTTCGGCGAGCTGACACAGCTGGCAGGCGTGTTCGGCTTCGTCGAATGCATTGACCTGCTGGCCGACTACGTCGTGGTGTGCATCGACGAGTTCGAGCTGGACGACCCGGGCAACACCACGCTGATCTCGCGGCTGCTGTCTGAACTGGTCGCCCGCGGGGTGTCCGTGGCGGCGACGTCTAACACCCTGCCCGAGCAGCTGGGTGAGGGCCGCTTCGCCGTACAGGACTTCATGCGCGAGATCAGCACTCTGGCAAGCATTTTCACCTCCGTGCGGATCGAAGGACCTGACTATCGGCATCGCGACCTGCCGCCCGCGCCTGAACCCTTGAGCGATGAGGAGGTCGCCACGCGCGCCGCCGAGGTTCCCGGCGCGACGCTGGACGGCTTCGACGCGTTGTGCGCGCATCTGGCGACCATGCATCCGTCGCGCTATCTGACGTTGATCGAGGGTGTCACCGCGGTGTTCATCACCGGCGTGCATCCGATCGACGACCAGAATGTCGCGCTACGGCTGGTGTCGTTGACGGACCGGCTCTACGACGCGGGCATTCCTGTGGTGGCCTCGGGCACGAAGCTGGACACCGTCTTCAGCGACGAGATGTTGGCGGGCGGTTTCCGCAAGAAGTATCTGCGGGCGACGTCGAGGCTACTGGCGTTGACCGCCGCCCGTTGACGCCGAACGTTCCTTACCGCTCGAAAATCTCTCAACATCTCGAGCGGTAAGGAACGTTCGGCCACTAGAGCGGGCGCACCATCACGAAGTCATTCTCGATGCCGGCGCCGAGTCGAAAGCTCTTGGTGCCGTTGATGGTAAAGCCGTGCTTGGTGTAAAAGCGTTGCGCGCGTTGGTTCTGCTGATTGACGCCCAGCCACACGCACTTGGCGTCCGAACCGGTGGCGTGCTGCAACGCGGCTGTCATCAGCGCCGCGGAGACGCCCGCGCCGTGGCTGTCGGGCAACACATACATCTTCGACAACTCGACGGCCGGCCGCAGCGTGACGGCCTGCTGCACATCGCCGTCGTCGGGGACACCGCGAATCAGCATGACGTAGCCCTCGATTCGGCCCTCCTCGCGCGCGGCCAGCACCGCACGGTCGGGGTCGGCGAGATAGTCGTGGAACCGCGCCTGCGACAGGTTCTCGTCGATGAACGCGGCGATGTTGTCCGGCGTCACCGACGGGGGACAGGCCAGCGGAAAGGTGCGGGCGGCGACATCGGCGAGTTCGGGGAGGTCGGCCTCGACAGCCGCGGTGACGTCAATGGCCACGGCTCTACGGTAGCGGTGCTCCCGGCTGCCAGATGTTCCACTGCGCCAGGTGCTGGCCGGTCTGCGGGTTGTACAGAACCACGTTTGTGACGAGGCCACGGTAGACGTCCCAGTACACAGCGCCGTCGACCGTCGACCCGGGCGGTGCATTTCGCAGGGCGCTTTCCAGCGCGTCCGGCGCGTCGGTGTGCTTGGACACATATGCGTCGGCATAGGGGGTGACGCCAGTGAAGGTGAACGCAAGGGCCATCGTGTACGGGTTGGGCGCCTGGATCGTGTGGATGGTGATCGGCGCCTTCCACGGCCCGCCTTGGGCACGCCAGCGGGGCGACCCGTTCCAGCCCCAACCCGGCGGAACCTCACTGGGAATCACATCGTGGACCGTGACGTCGGCAATGATGCCCTTGAACTCGACTCGCAGCGTGTCGCCGAGATTGCCGATCGGGGTGCCCTCCGCCGACGCGGGTGGGGCCACGAAGCCAGCGATGGCCGCCAGCAGGGCGATGAGGACCACGAAGCAGCCGCGCACCAACGCATGATGGCACAAACTGAAACGTGTTACAGCCGGTTGGCCGTCAGGACGTCCAAGGGCCCATGCCGCCCACCTTCTCGATTCGGATCCGGGTGAGCAAACCTTCCGGGGCGTTCGCCGGTGGGAAGTGCTCGTCGGACCCCAGCATCACCTTCGCCAGCTTCTTGAGAAGCGCGGGCGCGCCGCCCTCTTCAATGCGGGCCGTTCCGGTGATCGCCAGGTAGGGCGTCTGCTGCCCCGCCTGCCTAGTGGCCAGGATCGTCACGGCCACGCGTGGGTCACGGCGAATGTTGCGGGTCTTCTGATATTCGGTCAGGTGGGCGGAGACAAGCTCGTCGCCATCCGGCGTGGACTCCAGGGCCATCCACACGACGGTCACCTGAGGGCTGCCGTCGGCGTTGAGCGTGACAAGAGTGGCGTCGGTGCCGTCTCCGATGAGTTCGCGAGCGGCGTCGTTGAGTTTCATGTCCTTGTTCTACCGCGACGCCCGCGCTTTCGTTCCCGCTTTCAGGCGGCCTCAAGGTCCAGCAGTGTCGACTTGGCCAGTGGCCCGCCGACGTACTGGCCCGTCGACCCGTCGGATCGCACGACGCGATGACAGGGGATCACGACGGGCAGGGGGTTGTGGGCGCAGGCGGTGCCTACGGCCCGCACCGCGCGCGGGTGGCCAATCGCGGCGGCCACTGTCGCGTAGCTCTCGCGGTGGCCGTATGCGATGTCGCGCAGATGATCGATGACGTCGCGGCGGAAGCCGTCCGCGAGTCGCAGGTCAACTGGCACCTCAAAGACGGTGCGGCGCTTGGCGAAATACTCGTCGATCTGCCGCGCCGCGCTGTCCAGCCGTGCCGGCGCGCGCAGCACCCGCGGGCTGATCCTGTCGGCCAGCCCGGCCAATACCGCGTCGTGCCCTTCGACGTCGTAGGCGACGCGGACCAGTCCGGCAGTCGTGGCCGCCAGCAGCAGAGCGCCGACCGGCGTGTCGATGGTGCGGTAGGCGACGTCGAGCACGTCGGCGGTGTGGGCGTCGTGCTCCAACCGCTGGTGTAGCCGGGCCAGTGCGCCGTCGTCGGCTTCAAGACCGTCAAAGATGTTGGTAGTCATGCTGTTTCGTCCTCACGATAGTGCCTGCGGAGTGTCTTGAGTCCGTCGGCGGCGGCCCGGCGTGCCGCGTCGGGGGAGTTGCCGAGCAGTTCAGCGATCTCGGCGAACGGCAGGCCGGCGATGTGGTGGTAGGCCACCGCCTGGCGTTGTTTTGTGGGCAGCCGCTGTAGTGCCGTCCACAGGTCGGGGTCGCGCGCGGCCGGGTCGGCGTGGGCCGCGGGGCGGTCGGGCAAGGTTTCGGTGGGCACGGGCCGGCGTGAGCGGGCCCGTCCGACGTCGACGGCGCGGCGGTGGGCGATCGTGACGAGCCAAGCTTCGACGTTGGCGCCGGCGGGCAGGTCGGGATATGCGCGCAGCGCCGACAGAAATGTCTCTGACCAGGCGTCCTCGGCATCGACGGGGCCGACGACGGCCCGGCACACCCGCAGCACCGTCGCGCCGTGCTCGGCCACCACGTCCTCGAACGGTCGCACCCTCACATCATGAAGACGTCGCCGTGGCGGCGGATGTGAGATCAGCCTTTCGTGTAGGACTCGAGCGCTTCGACCAATTCACGTTCGAACCGTTCGTTGTCGACACCGAGGTGGTGCAGAGTGCCGTCGTCGTCTTCGACCTCGTACAGCGCCAGCAAGATGTGTTCGGTGCCGATGTAGTTGTGGCCCAGCCGAAGTGCTTGTCGGAACGTCAATTCCAGCACCTTCTTGGCCTGTCCATTGAACGGAATAAGCACAGGCACGTCGTCGACGCGCGGGGGCAGCGTGATGGTTTTGCTCACCTTCGCGGCGTCGACGCCCTGACCGGCGAGCAGCTTGGCGGCCAGCCCATCCGGGTCTGTGAACAGCCCGAGGAGCAAATGGGCGGGTTCAATCTCGGCATTGCCGGCGTGGTGGGCCTTCTTCTGCGCCTCCACGACGACAGTGCGGGCACGAGGGGTGAATCGGCCGAAGCCCGCGTTCGGATCGAGGGCGCTGGCGGCATCGGCAGCCTTGGGCACGAACCGCTTCTGAGCCGCCTGCTTGGTGACGCCCATGCACTTGCCGATCTCGGTCCACGACGCGCCGGATTTGCGCGCCTGGTCGACGAAGTGGTCGATCAGGTGATCGGCGATCTCACCGAGCGCGTCCCCGGCGATCACCGCATCGGTTAGCTGATCGAGCGGCTGGTCGTGTGCCTTTTTGATCGCGGTGATCAGGTCGTCGAGGCGGACGGGGTGGGTGATCTTGGCTGGTTCGGTCATGTCGTCAACCCTAGGTTGACGATGCAATTTCGTCAACCTAGGGTTGACGCTCGTGTCTAGCCGCGGGTATACCCG
>DASQCE010000293.1:0-2517 GCA_035634855.1 Mycobacterium sp. | reverse complement strand
GAGCGCGCTGAGGTCGATGCGGATCCGCTGGTCTCCCACCACGCCTATGGCGTCGCCGAAGACGATGCCCGCCTGGTCGATGGTGAAGACGTGCCAGACTGGGCTCGCACCGAGTCCGGGATCGGCGAACGCACCCATCCGGCGGAGCGGAACCGTCTTGGCATGTGTGAGCCCGGCGGGGTTGACGACGGTGCCGATCAGGGTCGCGACCCCGTCGGCCTCCAATTGGGCGATGGCCGCGGCGGCGAGGGGTTTGGCTGCCCGCGTTGTCACAGCAGCCATTCTGCAGGGCTCAGCGGCGAATCACAGGGTGATCTTGCAGGTTTGGCCGATGTCGAGCGTGCGCAGCACCCGGCCCACGCCCAACCACATCGCGCACGACAGCGCCAGGTCCGTCAGGAGTTCGTCGTCGAACTGCTCGCCGCAGCGCTCCCAGAAGCCTTCGTCGTCCCGCAGCTTGGTGTGGTCGCGGGCGAAGCGTTCGGCGAACTCAGCGGCGATGCGCTCTTGTGCGCTGTAGCCGGGCCATGTCCGCCACTCGGCAGCGTGGTCGTAGAGGTCCTCGTCAACGCCCGCCGCGATGCCCTCGCCGTCACGGGTGTTCTGGCACACCACGCATTCGTTGTCGAGTGCGATGACCATCCGGGCGAGTTCGCGGACTCGCATCGGCAGGCGGTTCTTGTCGTAGACCGCTCTCATGAAGCCGACCATGCCGATTCCGATGTCCGGGGACTTCTTGACCCACGCAGCGGCGTCGTCGTCGGCAAAGGCTCCAATTCGGCTCATGGCCGCATCGTACGCCGAAAGACACAAATCTGGAACACGTTCTAGTTTTCCGGATCAGCCGGCGGCTACCAGTTGCCCGCGGTCGTCTGTCCAGTCCCGTTGCACAAGGATCCGGTGTGCGATGCGTTCCAGCGCGGCCTCTACCTGCAATCGGTCCGGGCGCCCCTCGAACGACGGCGACGTGGCCAACTTGTGGACGATGCGTCCGACGATGGCGGTCGATATGGCGTCAACCTGCTTCATCCCGGCCTGGGTGAGCCACAGTCGCCCGCCGGTCCGCAGCGCGAGACCACATCGGACCAACCCGTCGAAGGTGGGTTCGAGGACCTCGTGAGGCACCCGCAGGCGTTCGGCGATGTCGGTGAGCGTCGCCGACCCGAACACCTGATTCTGCCGGTAGATCTGTAGCAGCGCCCACAGTTGGCTGACGTCGAGTTCACATCCGGGTTGTTGGGCAAGGCTGCGTAGCCGGATGTCCGGCGAGTCCCGGAACAGCCGCCCGACGGCCACTTCCAGGATCTTCTCGGGCGACTCGGTGCACGGCATTCCGAAGCCCTCGCCGAGGTCGGTTGCTGAGACCGTTTCGACCTCGAGCAGCCTCACCTCCTTCAGGAACAGCGAGACGATGAAGCCGATGACCGCGACGGGAACCGCACACAGAAATACCTTGCCGAGCGACTCGGCATACGCGTTGACGATCGGCGCGGCCATCTCCGGTGACAGCGCATGGAGCACCTGCGGTGATTGTGCTGCGCGCGGCGGGGCCCCGCCGGCGGCGAGCGCAGGCCCTATCCGGCTGGCGAGGAAGTTGGCGAACAGGGAGCCGAAGATGGCTGCCCCGAAGGAACTTCCGATGGTCCGGAAGAACGTCACACCCGATGTCGCGACTCCGAGGTCGGCGAAGCTGGAGGTGTTCTGGACGACCAGGATGAGGACCTGCATGCACAAGCCGATGCCGGTGCCGAGGACGAAAAGATACAGCGACTGTTGCCATGTGGGTGTTGCGGCGTCCATCTGGGAGAGCAGCACGAACGCCACCGCCATGATGGCGGTACCGGCGACGGGGAACACTTTGTACCGGCCGGTGCGGCCGACGAGGTTGCCGCTGCCGATCGAGGTGATGAGCATGCCCGCGACCATCGGCAGTGTGCGTAGTCCGGACGTCGTTGCCGAGACGCCGTCGACGAATTGCATGAACGTCGGCAGGAAAGTCAGCGCACCCAGCATCGCGAAGCCGACGATGAACCCGAGGATGCAGCACATAGTGAATACCGGGCTTGCGAACAGGCGGATCGGCAGAATTGGTTCCGTTGCACGGGTTTCCACCCACACGAAGATCGCGAGTGCCGCTGCGGAGGCTGCGAACAGCCCGATGATCGCCGGTGAAGACCACGCGAAGGTGCCGCCACCCCAGCTGGTCGCCAGTGTGAGCCCCGATGCGCCAAGTCCGACGAACAGGATGCCTGCGTAGTCGATGACCGGCTTGGCGGTCTTCGCCAGGGACGGAATGGCGGCCGCTCCGACGGCCAGCACGACTATCGCGACGGGGATATTGATCCAGAATGCCCAGCGCCAAGTGAGGTGATCGGTGAAGAACCCGCCCAGCAGCGGGCCGATCACGGTCGTGACACCGAATACCGCGCCCAGTGCGCCTTGGTAACGCCCTCGTTCGCGCAACGGGATGACCTCGCCGATGACGGCCATCGCCGTCACCATGATCGCGCCACCGCC
>DASQCE010000292.1:0-18652 GCA_035634855.1 Mycobacterium sp. | reverse complement strand
ACCGAACGCGGTTCGCCATGTGCCGTCGTCGAATTCGACCTTGCCGAGGTGTATCGGCGCCGGCAAGCCGGCGAGGAACAGTCCCAGCTTCGCCGCGGCCAGGAAACGGCTCCATGTCGACGGTCACGATGCGCGCTCCCGCCTCGACCAGGACATCGACCGCCGCGTCGAACGCCGCGTGCCAGTCGCGGTCGAGCTCCGGTAGCTCGCTGGGCACTGCGACGACGGGATTGGGCGGCGCCGCGAGCCGGACGTCGGCTGGCCACGCACGGCCCGTCGCTCCGGCCACCATCACTGCCATGGCGCGGTTCGCGGGTTCGAGTAGAGGAGCGAAAATCGTTACGCAGTCATAGGATTCGGAGGCAGGAACCACTCCGTCGGTGGAGATCACGCCGACAGTGGGCGTGATGCCGACGATACCCTGCAGTCCTGCCGGGATGCGCCCAGACCCTGCGGTGTCGGTACCGATCGCGATATCGGCTTCGCCCTTGGCGACGGCGACCGCCGGTCCTGAACTCGACCCGCCGCTGATGTATTTCGCGCCTGCGGATGTCGGGAACCGCGACCGCCTTCAGCTCTGTCGCTACCTCATCGTCGGGCCTGCGAGTGATCCACACCGTCATGGCGGTCAACCTAGGCGGCGACGATCCACAGCGCTCAATTCATCCACAGGGGCCGCGGGTGCAGAGGGCGGCCGCGGCCGCGCTGTCACCTCTGTCGCGGTCAATGGCGGTGTCACCGACGTGCCGGACATGCGCCGAGCGCGTCGAAGCAGATGAATGGAAGGAAGATCATGTTCGAGACACCTATCACCGTGGTCGGCAACATTGTCACCAAACCCGACCGCAAACGGGTCGGGGATCAGGAGCTCTTCAAGTTCCGCGTAGCCAGCAACTCGCGGCGCCGCACCGCAGACGGCAACTGGGAGCCGGGGAACTCGTTCTTCGTCACAGTGAACTGCTGGGGAAGGCTCGTCACCGGCGTGGGCGCCGCCCTCGGGAAGGGTGACCCGGTCGTCGTTGTTGGATACGTGTACACCAGCGAATACGAGGACAAAGAGGGCGTCCGCCGCTCGTCGGTGGAAGTGCGGGCCACCTCGGTGGGCCCAGATCTGGCCCGATGCGTCGCCCGCATCGAAAGCCGCAGACAACCGACCGCGAACAGCGACGATGCGGCCGAGTTGCGGGCCGCTGACAGCGACGAGCCCGTCGACGATCCACAGGAATCGGGCGACGACTCGGCGATCGGAGGGAAGGCGCTGCATCTGTCCGCGTAGCTAGCTGAGGCAGCTCTGGTCGGCTCCGCCGACGTGGCCACGCCTACGATGGTCGCGAGCATTACCTAAGACTCGTATTCCTTCGGAAAGGCAACATCACGGCATGGCCGAATTCATCTATTCGATGCGGAAGGTCCGCAAGGCGCACGGCGACAAGGTGATCCTTGACGACGTCAGTCTGAACTTCCTTCCAGGCGCGAAGATCGGCGTCGTCGGTCCGAACGGGGCCGGCAAGTCGAGCGTCTTGCGGATCATGGCCGGACTGGACACCCCCAACAACGGGGACGCGCTCCTGGCGCCCGGCGCCACGGTCGGCATCCTGCAGCAGGAGCCGACGCTGAACGAGGAGAAGACTGTCCGCGGCAACGTCGAGGAGGGCCTCGGCGACATCAAGGTCAAGCTCGACCGGTTCAACGAGGTGGCCGAGCTGATGGCCACCGAGTACTCCGACGAGCTGATGGAGGAGATGGGCCGGCTTCAGGAGGATCTGGACCACGCCGACGCGTGGGACCTCGACTCCCAGCTGGAGCAGGCGATGGACGCCCTGCGCTGCCCGCCACCCGACGAGCCCGTCACGCACCTCTCTGGGGGCGAGCGCCGTCGCGTCGCGCTCTGCAAGCTGCTGCTGTCCAAGCCCGACCTGCTGCTGCTCGACGAGCCGACCAACCACCTCGACGCCGAGAGCGTGCCGTGGCTCGAACAGCACCTGGCCGAGTACAAGGGCGCGATCCTGGCCGTCACGCACGACCGGTACTTCCTGGATAACGTCGCCGAGTGGATTCTCGAACTCGATCGCGGCCGCGCCTACCCCTACGAGGGCAACTACTCGACCTACCTGGAGAAGAAGGCCGAGCGCATTGCGGTGCAGGGCCGCAAGGACGCCAAGCTGCAGAAGCGCCTGAAAGACGAGCTGGCATGGGTCCGCTCCGGCGTGAAGGCCCGGCAGGCCAAGAGCAAGGCCCGCCTGCAGCGCTACGAGGAGATGGCGACCGAAGCCGAGAAGACCCGCAAGCTCGACTTCGAGGAGATCCAGATTCCGACCGGGCCGCGGCTCGGCAGCGTGGTTGTGGAGGTCGAGCACCTCGACAAGGGCTTCGACGGCCGACCGCTCATCAAGGACCTGTCCTTCACGTTGCCGCGCAACGGCATCGTCGGCGTTATCGGCCCGAACGGCGTCGGTAAGACGACCCTGTTCAAGACCATCGTCGGCCTCGAGCAGCCGGACAGCGGCACCGTCAGAGTCGGCGACACCGTCAAGCTGAGCTACGTCGACCAGAGCCGGGCCGGCATCGACCCGAAGAAGACGGTCTGGGAAGTGGTGTCCGACAAGCTCGACTACATCGAGGTCGGCCAGAACGAGATCCCGTCGCGGGCCTACGTGTCGGCGTTCGGTTTCAAGGGGCCCGACCAGCAGAAACCGGCCGGGGTGCTGTCCGGCGGTGAACGCAACCGGCTCAATCTGGCACTCACGCTCAAAGAGGGCGGCAACCTGATTCTGCTAGACGAGCCCACCAACGACCTCGATGTGGAGACGCTGAGCTCGCTGGAGAATGCGCTGGACAACTTCCCCGGCTGCGCGGTGGTCATCTCCCACGACCGCTGGTTCCTCGACCGGACGTGCACGCACATCCTGGCGTGGGAGGGCGATGACGACAACGAGGCGAAATGGTTCTGGTTTGAGGGCAACTTCGCCGCGTACGAGGAAAACAAAGTGGAACGACTTGGTCTCGAAGCTGCTCGTCCGCACAGGGTGACCCACCGGCGGCTCACGCGCGACTAATGTCGCCAGTGCGTACCACCGCCGGTACGCGGGCGAGCTAGGAGCGGTGATGACGATCAATCCGGGAACTGGCACAGGCGTCGACGGATCGACCGATTCGCCCCCTATAAGCCAGGACACCATCGCCAGGCTCGCGCGTGCCTACATGGCGACCTACCGCGGGCCCCACGGTGACGCGCCCGGCGCCGACTCGGCGGTCACCGGGCCGGTCGACCGGACGGCGGTGGGCAGGATGATGTCGCCGGCCCTGGTGGACGCCCACCTCCGATTGGGCCGGCAGCGGACCTTAGGCGACACCCGGGTTGCCGTCTACGGCGAGGACGACCCCGCAGGTTTCGGCCCCGCCCTGCAGATCGTCACCGACAACGCGTCGATGTTGATGGACTCCGTCACCGTGCTGCTGCACCGGCTCGGGGTGGCCTACAAGGCGATCATGAATCCGGTGTTCCGGGCGCGGCGGGGGCCCAGCGGTGAACTGCTGGCAATCGAGCCGGCGTCCGACGCCCCTTTCGGTGACGGCATTGACGAGATATGGATCCACGTCCAACTGGCCGAGTCGGTCGACCACAAGGCGGTGGCGGAGGTCAAGCGCCTGCTGCCCAGCGTGCTCGCCGACGCCCGCCAGGTGGCTTTGGACTCCAGGTCGATGGCGGCCGCGTTGGTCAGCCTGGCGGCAGAACTCGACGCCGACATCGGGGGCCGGTTCCCCGGCTCGGACCGCAAGGATGTCGCCGCGCTGCTGCGGTGGCTGGCCGACGGTCACTTCGTGCTGCTGGGCTACCAACGCTGCCAGGTCCGCGACGGCCAATCCTCGGTCGATCCGTCCAGTCGCTTGGGGGTGCTTCGGCTGCGCACCGACGTGCTTCCGCAGCTGACGGCCAGCGACGACCTGCTGGTGCTGGCGCAGGCCACCATGTCCAGCTACCTGCGTTACGGCGCCCACCCCTACATCGTGGTCGTGCGTGAACACTCGGGGGAGGGAGCGGTTGAGCATCGCTTCGTCGGCCTGTTCACCGTCGCGGCGATGAACGCCAATGTTCTTGAGATTCCCCTGATTTCGCGCCGTGTCAACGACGCACTGGCGATGGCGCACCGCGATCCCAGCCATCCGGGACAGCTGCTGCTCGACATCATTCAGACCATCCCACGTTCGGAACTCTTCGCACTGTCCGCCAAGGAACTCCTGGACATGGCGATGGCCGTGGTGGACCTCGGCTCGCGGCGCCGCACGTTGTTGTTCCTGCGCGCCGACCAACTCGCGCACTTCGTGTCGTGCCTGGTGTACCTGCCCCGCGACCGGTACACGACCGCGGTGCGGTTGGAGATGCAGGACATCCTGGTCCGCGAGCTGGGCGGGGTGAGCATCGACTACGCCGCGAGGGTCAGCGAATCACCTTGGGCCCTGGTGCATTTCACAGTGCGACTGCCCGATGGCTCCCGTCAGCAGGACATCGACGTCTCGCTCGAGAACGAGTCGCGAATCCAGGATCTGCTCACCGAGGCCGCCAGGACCTGGGGCGACCGGCTGCTGGGCGCGGTGAAGACCGGGTCGATCAGCCAGGCCGAGGCCGAGCACTACGCCGCGGCGTTCCCCGAGGTATACAAGCAGGCCGTCGCGCCGTTGGGCGCGATCAACGACATCGTGATCATCGAAGAGCTGCAGGACAATTCGGTCAAGCTGGTGCTCGGCGATCGCGATGCCGACGGGATTGCACAGCTCACCTGGTACCTGGGCGGGCGTTCGGCGTCGCTGAGCCGACTCCTGCCGATGCTGCAATCCATGGGTGTCGTGGTGCTCGAGGAGCGCCCGTTCACGGTTACCCGCCCCGACGGATTGCCGGTCTGGATCTACCAGTTCAAGATTTCACCGCACCCCGACATCCCGACGCCTTCGACAGGCCCCGAACGCGCAGCGATGGCCCAGCGATTCGCCGATGCGGTGACCGCGATCTGGCACGGCCTTGTCGAGATCGACCGGTTCAATGAGCTGGTGCTTCGGGCCGGTCTGACCTGGCAGCAGGTGGCTGTGCTGCGCAGTTACGCGAAGTACTTGCGGCAGGCGGGTTTTCCCTACAGCCAGTCTCACATCGAAACGGTGATCAACGACAACGCGGGCACCGCGCGGTCGATGGTGGAACTCTTCGAAGCGCTGTTCGACCCATCCGAGTCGCCCCGGGACGCGCAGGCCGCCGCCGCAGCGGTGGCCGCCGACATCGATGCCCTGGTAAGCCTCGACACCGACCGGGTGCTGCGCGCATTCGCCTCGATGATTGCGGCGACGCTGCGGACCAACTACTTTGTCACCCGGTCCGATTCGGCCCGGCGGCAGAACGTCCTGTCGTTCAAGCTCAACCCGGAGCTGATCAACGAACTGCCACTGCCGCGACCGAAGTTCGAGATCTTCGTCTACTCGCCTCGCGTCGAGGGCGTGCACCTACGGTTCGGCCACGTCGCCCGTGGCGGCCTGCGGTGGTCCGACCGCCGAGAGGACTTCCGCACCGAGATCCTCGGTCTGGTCAAGGCACAGGCGGTAAAGAACGCCGTCATCGTTCCCGTCGGTGCCAAGGGCGGATTCGTGGTCAAGATTCCGCCGTTGGCCACTGGTGACGCCGCAGCCGACCGGGACGCGACCCGCAACGAGGGCGTGTCCTGCTACAAGCTGTTCATCTCCGGGCTGCTCGACATCACCGACAACGTCGACAAGGCGACCGGCGACGTCCTCGCCCCGTCCGGTGTGGTGCGCCGCGACGGTGACGACGCTTACCTCGTCGTGGCCGCCGATAAGGGCACCGCGACCTTCTCGGACATCGCCAACGACGTCGCGCAGTCGTACGGGTTCTGGCTGGGCGACGCGTTCGCGTCGGGCGGATCGGTGGGCTATGACCACAAGGCCATGGGCATCACAGCCAAGGGTGCCTGGGAGGCCGTCAAGCGCCACTTCCGCGAAATGGGTGTGGACACTCAGTCCGAGGACTTCACCGTAGTCGGCGTCGGTGACATGAGTGGCGACGTGTTCGGCAACGGAATGTTGCTGTCCAAGCACATTCGGCTGCTCGCCGCGTTCGATCACCGGCACATCTTCATCGATCCCGACCCAGACGCCGCGAGGTCGTGGGATGAACGCAAGCGGCTATTCGACCTGCCGAGGTCCAGCTGGGAGGACTACGACCGCTCGCTGATCAGCGAGGGCGGCGGCGTCTACAGCCGGGAGCAGAAGTCCATTCCGATTACCCCGCAGGCCCGCGCCGCGCTGGGCATCGCGGACGGCGTCGAGGAGTTGACGCCGCCCGCCCTGATCAAGACGATCCTGAAGGCTCCGGCCGACCTACTGTTCAACGGCGGCATCGGCACCTACGTCAAGGCCGAGACGGAGTCGGACGCCGACGTCGGCGACCGCGCCAACGACCCCGTGCGGGTGAACGGAAACCAGGTGCGCGCCAGGGTCATCGGTGAAGGGGGCAACCTCGGTATCACCTCGCTCGGCCGCATCGAGTTCGACTTGGCCGGCGGCCGCATCAACACCGACGCTCTCGACAACTCCGCCGGTGTCGACTGCTCCGACCACGAGGTCAACATCAAGATCCTGATCGACTCGCTGGTCACCGCGGGCAAGGTCCGAGCGAGCGACCGCACCGACCTGTTGCTGTCAATGACCGACGAAGTGGGGCGGCTGGTCCTCAAGGACAACGAGGACCAGAACGACCTGATGGGCACCAGCCGTGCCAATGCGGCCAGCCTGCTTCCCGTGCACGCGAGGATGATCAAGGACTTCGTCAAGGACCGCAGGCTGAATCGCGAACTCGAGGCGCTGCCGTCCGAGAAGGAGATCCGGCGCCGCACCGAGGCCGGGATCGGCCTTACCTCACCGGAACTCGCGACGCTGATGGCTCATGTGAAATTGGCGCTCAAGAGCGAACTGCTCACGACCGACCTACCGGACCAGGAGGTGTTCGCCTCCCGGCTGCCGTCCTACTTCCCGTCGAACCTCAGAGAGCGATTCAGTAGCGACATCCGTTCGCATCAGCTGCGCCGGGAGATCGTGACCACCATGCTGGTCAACGGTCTCGTCGACACCGCAGGCATCACCTACGCGTACCGGGTCGCCGAAGATGTCGGTGTCGGCCCGATCGACGCGGTCCGCAGTTACGTCGCCGCCAACGCGATCTTCCGCGTGGGGGAGGTGTGGCGGCAGATCCGTGCCGCCGGCGACAACGGCGTGTCGGTGGCCGTAACCGACAGGATGACCCTGGATCTGAGGCGGCTCATTGACCGCGCCGGACGATGGCTGCTCAACTACCGTCCGCAGCCGCTGGCGGTCGGTGCCGAGATCAACCGGTTCGCGGAGAAAGTCCGTGTACTGACCCCGCGGATGTCGGAGTGGCTGCGCGGTGCCGACAAGGCAATCGTCGAAAAGGAAGACGGCGAGTTCAGCTCGCAGGGTGTGCCCGCAGACGTGGCGTACATGGTGGCGACGGGCCTTTATCAATACAGCCTGCTCGACGTGATCGACATCGCCGACATCGTCGACAGGGATCCGGCAGAAGTCGCCGACTGCTACTTCGCGTTGATGGATCACCTCGGTTCCGACGCCCTGCTGACCGCGGTGTCTCGGCTGGCGCGGGACGACCGTTGGCACTCGTTGGCCCGCTTGGCGATTCGCGACGACATCTACGGTTCGCTGCGAGCGCTGTGCTTTGATGTGCTTGCCGTGGGCGAGCCCGACGAGAACGGCGAAGAGAAGATCGCCGAGTGGGAGATGACCAACAAATCGCGGGTGGCGCGGGCCCGCCGCACCTTGACCGAGATCTACGAGGACGAAGTGCAGGACCTGGCCACGTTGTCGGTGGCAGCGCGGCAGATCCGCAGCATGATCAGAACGAGTGGAACCGGGGCTTCTGGGTGACGGCCGATGGGCGTCCTGCGCGTGGAGCACCCAATACAGGTTTTGTAACCGCAGTCCCCGTGCGCTGGTCGGACATCGACATGTATCAGCACATCAACCACGCCACCATGGTCACCATCCTCGAAGAGGCCCGAATCCCGTTCCTGCGTGAGTCGTTCGGTCCCGAGATAGAGACGATCGGCCTGCTGATCCACGAGGTCAACATTCTCTACAAGGGACAGCTGCGCCTGGTGGATTCGCCGCTGCAGGTGACCATGTGGTCCAAGCGGGTGCGCGCCGTCGACTTCACGATCGGCTACGAGGTGCGTTCGGTGGGCGCGCCACCCGACTCCAAGCCGTCGGTGATCGCCGAGACGCAGCTGGCCGCCGTCCACATCAAGGAGCAACGGCTGCAACGGCTTTCGCCCGCACAGCGCGATTATCTCCAACACTGGACGCGATGACCCAACCCGAACGCGGTATCTGGCTCGACGACGCCACCCAACGCGAAGACCTGGCGACGTTCACTGAACGGGCGTTGCGGCTGGATGACGCCGCCGTCGTCCGGTTGCGTGAGCGCGCCGGCGGCCTCGTCGTCGCATGGGTAGCAACCGGTTTCGACGTGCTGGCCAGCCGGGTCATCGGCGGACGCATCCGGCCCGCCGACCTTTGCGCCGGCGCGGACGCGCTCACGGCGGGGCTGACGGCGATGGACCGCAATGGCTACGTCGAGCCGGGATTCCCGATGGACTCCGCGTGGCGCGGTGCCCTGCCGCCGGAGACGGGATTCGTCCACCTGGACGACGTGCCCGCCCGCATCGTGCTCGAGCTCGCGCAGCGCGGCGTCGCCCTGGCGAAGGAACACTCGAGTACACACGGACCGCCCGCGTCGCTGCTGGACCAAGAGGTGGTGGCGGTGAGTTCGGATGACGCCAGCGTCGGCATTCCGATGCGCTGCGTATTCGCAATAACGGCAATGGGTTTCCTGCCGCAGTCGGACGCTGCGGGGCAGCTGGACCCCGGCACCGTCGCCGCCGACGAGATCGTGCGGGTGCGTGCTTTGCCCACCTGGCTGCGCATCGATGCACGCTTCGGCTCGGTGTACCGCCGACGCGGCGACCCCGCGCTGGTATTGCGGTAACCGTTCCAGCGCGAGCGACCGTGCCTGCACGGCGACACGCCGCTAGTGCTGTACATTTTGCGGTCGCTCGCCGGAGCAACTAGACCAGCCAGGCGGCGGTGTTCGGCGGCAGCTGGCCGTTCACCAACGCGCCGCTCGCCAGCAACACCTCGCCCCCGGGCAGGGCCATCGCGCGGCGGCTTGCGTTCAGCGCGCACACCAATCCGCTGGTGAGCCGAAACACCAGGGTATCGATGGGAGAGTCGATCCACTCGACTGCTGAACCACCGAATTCTGGCCGGTTGTGCCGCAATTCGATTGCCCGCCGGAAGAACGACAGCGTGGAATTCGCTTCCGGGAGCTGCTTTTCCACCGTCAGCGTCGCCCACTCCGGCGGGATCGGAAGCCATGTGTCGGGATTGGCGGAGAACCCGAACGGCGGTGCGTCGCCGTCCCACGGCACCGGCACCCGGCAGGCGTCGCGGCCGCGCCTGGTGTGCCCGGAGCGTTCCCACACGGGGTCGCGCAGCGCCTCGTCGGGCAGCTCGACGTTCGGCAGGCCGAGTTCCTCGCCGTTGTAGATGAATACCGCGCCGGGCAGCGCCAGCATCACCAGCGCCATCGCCCACGCCCTGGCCAGCCCGACGGTGCCTCCGCCGTAGCGGGTCACCTCACGGTCGACGTCGTGATTGGCGAGCGTCCAGGTCGGTGTGGCGCTCTCGATCGCCGCCGCGGCAAGCGAATTCGTGATGGCGCCCCGGATATCGTCGGCGTCGAAATCCGCGCGCAAGAGCCGGAAATTGAAGCCGAGGTGAAGCTCATCGGGACGGAGATACCTGGCGAACTGTTCGTTGTCGTACACCCACACCTCGCCGATCGCGACCGCGTGCGGATAGTCGTTGAGCACGGTGCGGATGTGGCGATGGATGTCGTGCACGCCGTCGTGGTTGAACCGCGGATCGTCATCCATGTCGGCGAGAAGGACCTCGGCCTTGATGACTTCCATGTCGGGCAGTCCCGGTGGTTTCGCCATGCCATGGGCGACGTCGATGCGGAACCCGTCGACACCGCGTTCCAGCCAGAATCGCAACGTCTTCTCGAGGTCGTGGTAGACCTCGGGGTTGTCCCAGTTCAGATCGGGCTGCTCCGCGTCGAACAGGTGCAGGTACCACTGCCCGGGGTTGCCGTCGGGCTCGACGATCCTGGTCCACGCGGGACCGCCGAAAATCGACACCCAGTTGTTCGGCGGATGGATGCCGCCCGCGCCGGTCCCGTCGCGGAAGATGTACCGCTCGCGCTGGTCGCTACCCGGGCTGGCCGCCAGCGCCGCCTGAAACCACGGATGTTGCGAGCTGGTGTGGTTGGGCACCAGATCCATCGTGATCTTGATGCCCAGCTGATGCGCGGCCTCGATCAGGCGCTCGAACGCCGCCATCCCGCCGAAGAGCGGGTCGATGTCGCGCGGGTCGGAGACGTCGTAGCCGTGGTCGGCCATCGGGGACACGGTGACCGGGTTCAGCCAGATCGCGTCGACGCCGAGCAGCCTGAGATAGTCCAGCTTGGCGGTCACCCCGTCGAGGTCACCGACGCCGTCGCCGTCGCTGTCGCAAAAAGATCGGGGATAAGCCTGGTAGAAGATCGCGTTCGACCACCACGGGGCCGCTTTGTCGGCGCTCATCAGAACGGCGAGTTAACCATCGAATGTGCGGCCATCTCGAGGTAGGCCAGCAGCTCTTTGCGGTGCTCGTCGTCGAGCGTCGCGGAGTCGACCTCCGCCACCGCGGTATGCATGCAGCGCAGCCACGCGTCCCGCTCGATGTAGCCGATCCGAAATGGGGCGTGTCGCATCCTCAGCCGAGGATGGCCACGCCGATCGGAGTAGGTCCGCGGGCCGCCCCAATATTGCTCGAGAAACATCCGCAACCGTTCTTCGGCCGCGTCGAGCTCGTCCTCGGGGTAGATCGGACGCAGGATCTCGTCCTCGCGGACCAGCTGGTAGAACCGCGACACGATGGCGTGGAACGTGTCGTGGCCACCGACTTCGTCGTAAAACGAGCGCTGCGACTGTGTCACGCGCTCCATTGTCCCTATCGCCGGTAGCGGGCGGGCAACGGGTGACGTCACGCGTTGTTCACTGGACTGACCAGCGAACACGGGCAGAATTGTCGTGCGATTGTTCGCAATCCGTGGTGGACTGTCGGTCGGAGGACGTATGGCGCAGCGCAAAAAGAGCATGTCCAGACGGGCTGGCCAC
This sequence comes from Mycobacterium sp., assembly GCA_035634855.1. Lineage (GTDB taxonomy): Bacteria > Actinomycetota > Actinomycetes > Mycobacteriales > Mycobacteriaceae > Mycobacterium. The sequence goes on along the minus strand of DASQCE010000292.1, from coordinate 7,340 downwards.
CGGCACCACCCGGCCGCGGCGGGCTTATCAGGGCCCGCGGTATCCCATGCGCAGTCACGCGTCCTGCACAGCGTCGACACCCATCCGCCGAGTACCAACGACGGCTCCATCTGGGGCCGTCGGCGCGTACTGCTGCTGAATTCCACGTACGAACCGTTGACCGCTCTGCCCATGCGGCGGGCGGTCATCATGCTGATGTGCGGCAAAGCCACCGTGGTGCACGACGATCCGAACGGTCCCGTGATCCACTCCGCGACGAGGACGATCGTGATCCCGTCAGTGATCCGGCTGCATTCCTACGTCCGCGTGCCGTACCGGGCGCGCATCCCGATGACGCGCGCGGCGCTGATGCACCGTGATCGGTTTCGCTGCGCCTACTGCGGAGCCAAGGCCGACACCGTCGACCACGTGGTGCCGCGCAGCCGCGGCGGCGACCACTCCTGGGAGAACTGTGTGGCGGCGTGCTCCACCTGCAATCACCGCAAGGCCGACCGGTTGCTCGCCGAGTTGGGCTGGACGCTGCGCTCGGTGCCAGTGCCGCCGAAGGGACAGCACTGGCGGTTGCTGTCGTCGGTCAAAGAACTCGACCCGGCGTGGGTGCGATACCTGGGTGAGGGCGCGGCCTAGCCGTGTTGTCGGCTCTTCGCGCGAGCGATCATCGCCGGCTGCGATAGGGTTTGCCACGTGAGCACCGCATTGACTCATTCCCTCCTTGGGGGCGTTCCGCTGGCCATCACGCTGGTGTTGATCGTGCTGATCTGGGGCGTCGGCAAGAACCGCAAAGGCCCGCACCCGCCGACCTACATGTTGTCCGAGCCGTGGACGCACGAACCGATCCTGTGGGCGTCTGACGAACCCGCCGACCACGGCCACGGCGGCCACGGTTCGCACGTGACCATAGGAGGTGGCGCCAGTGGCAAGTGGTGAGGTAGCGACCGTCAGCTCGGCGCTTCCGGCGGAGCTGCCGCGTGGTTTCGTCGTAACGACCAGTGGCCGGATCTCGGGCGTCACCGAACCCGGCGACGTCTCGGTGACCTACCCGTTCCCGGTCAAGGATCTGGTCGTCCTCGACGATGCGCTGAAGTATGGGTCGCGCGCGGCCAAGGCCCGGTTCGCGGTTTACCTTGGCGATCTCGGCGACGACACCGCCGCCAGGGCCCGCGAGATCCTGGCCAAGGTGCCGACGCCGGATAACGCTGTGCTGCTGGCGGTTTCGCCGAATCAGCGTGCGATCGAGGTGGTGTACGGCGGCGATGTACAGGGCCGTGGGATCGAGGAGTCCGCGCCGCTCGGAGTGTCGGCGGCCGCCGCGTCGTTCAAGGAGGGCAACCTGATGGACGGCCTGATCAGCGCCGTCCGGGTGCTCAGCGCGGGCGTATCACCGCCCTGAGTCCCGCCGCGCTACGGGCCTTGCGCCGCGCGGATCTCCAGGTACCGCGTCAGGAATGCGCGCTCGTCGAGCCGCTTCCGGCGCAGCCACGTGGTGACCTCTTCATTGCACTTGCTCGTATTGCAGGACGCGCAGGCCGGCACAACGTTATCCACCGTGTATCGCCCGCCTCGGGAGATCGCCAAGACACAGTCGCGCTGCAGTGGCCCGTCGGTCGCACCGCAGTAGGCGCATCCGTTCCAAGCGTCCTTGAGTGCGGCCCATTCCTCGCCGGTGAGATCGTTGACGACGAGATCCATGCGGCGCTTCCGCTTGCGGGCAGCCCTCGCCCTGCGGCTTCGACTAACCGCCATCCGCAAAGCGTATGCAGCGCGAGCGTGCGCGATCTCGCGCAACACGTCGGCGTGTCGCCCGCAGCTGAGCACGCTCGCGGGAGCGCGGTAGTTAGGTGCCGTCGAAGGCGCGGGCCCGCAGTGCGCGCTCGACGCCCGCCCGGCCCTCGAGCACCAATCTCCGCAGCGGCGGCGGCACATCCGAGTCGGCCAGGAATCGATCCGCGGCCTCCAGACCCGCCTGGCTGATGTCCCACGACGGATACAGCCCGATCACCACCGTCTGCGCGACCTCGCTCGATCGCCGCTCCCACACGCCAGAAATCGCACCGAAATACTTGCTGCTGAACTGCTCCAGTAGCTCATGCTGGCCGGGCTGCACGAACCCGCCGATCATCGACCGCGCGGTGACGTTGGGCAGCGTGTCGTCCTCGATCACCTCTTCCCAGGCTGTCTCCTTCACCGCGGCCTGGGGTCGCGCCGTGGACGCCTCCAAGGCGTGCCGCTCGCCGGCTGCGGTCGGATCCCGCTCCGCCTCCGCGTCGATGAACGGTGCCTCCGCGTCGTCGGCATCGATCGCGCCCGCCGCGGCCAGGGCCGCGACGATGCGCCAGCGCAGATCGGTATCGACCTCGAGGCCCGCCAGGCCCAGGTCGGCCGGATCGCGGTCGAGCACGTCGGCCAGCGCCGTCACGTGATCGTGCGACAGCACGGAATTGCACAGCGCGTTGACGTAGGCCAGTTGGCGATCGGACCCCGGCTCGGCGCCGCGAGCCAACTCCAGCAGCCGGTCGGCGAAAGCCGGCCAGCCTCGCGTGCTGGCCCACGTCGGATCGGCGTATGACGTCAGCGCCGTCTGGGCTTGCAGCAGCAACCGCTGCGCCACGCCGACCTCGGTTTCGGCGTCCACCCCGCCGGAGACCAGCGACACGAAGTCGCGTGCCTTCAGTTCGGCTTCGCGGGTCATCTCCCACGCCGCCGACCACGCGAGGGTGCGGGGCAGCGGGTCGGCGATATCGGCGATGCGGGTGAGTGCCGTCTGCAACGACTCGGGGTCGAGGCGCAGCGAGCAGTACGTCAGGTCGTCGTCGTTGACCAGGATCAGTTTGCCGCGCGAAACACTCTGCAGCCCAGGGACATCGGTGACCGAGCCTTCGACATCAAGCTCCTCGCGGTGGGTTCGGACCAGCTTTCCGCTGCCGTCGTCGTCGTAGACGCCGACTGCGAGGCGATGCACCCTGGTCTCACCGGCGCCCGGCTGCGCACCACTCTGGGTGATCGCGAAGCGGGTGAACCGCCCGTCGGCGTCGAGGTCGAAGTCGGGGCGCAGCGTGTTGAGCCCGGTGGTCTTGAGCCATTGCTGCCCCCAGCCGGACAGGTCGCGGCCCGACGCCTTCTCCAACGCACCGAGCAGGTCGCCGAAGGTGGCGTTGTCGAAGGCGTGGTCGCGGAAGTAGTCCCGCAGGCCGGAAAGGAACTCCTCCAGACCGACGTAGGCGACGAGTTGCTTGAGCACGCTGGCGCCCTTTGCGTAGGTGATGCCGTCGAAATTCACCTCGACGGCGGCCAGGTCCGGGATGTCGGCGGCCACCGGGTGCGTCGAGGGCAGCTGGTCCTGGCGATAGGCCCAGGACTTTTCCACGTTCGCAAATGTCGTCCACGCCTCGGTGAACTCGGTCGCTTCCGCCTGGCACAGCACCGAGGCGAATGTCGCGAACGACTCGTTGAGCCACAGGTCGTCCCACCACTGCATCGTGACGAGGTCGCCGAACCACATGTGCGCCATCTCGTGCAGCACGGTTTCGGCACGCCGCTCGTAGGACGCGCGGGTGACCTTGCTGCGGAAAACGTAGTCCTCCAGGAACGTCACCGCGCCCGCATTCTCCATCGCGCCCGCGTTGAACTCGGGCACGAACAACTGGTCGTACTTTCCGAACGCATACGGCACGCCAAAGTTCTTGTGGTAGAAGCCGAATCCCTGTTTGGTCTGGGTGAACAGTCGTTCGTGGTCCATGTACTCGGCCAGCGACGAGCGGCAATACAGGCCGAGTGGGATGTCACCGTGTTCGTCGGAATAGGTGTCACTCCAGTGCGCATACGGTCCCGCGATCAGCGCGACGAGGTATGTGCTCATTCGCGGTGTGGTGACGAAGGTGTGGTCATGTGCATCGCCTTCGCCATGCACGTGTCCGCGGGCGCCGTTCGAGATGACTCGCCAGTTCAGCGGCGCAGTCACCATGATGTTGAACGCGGCCTTCAGATCGGGCTGGTCGAAGCACGCGAACATCCGCTTGGCGTCTGCGGTTTCGAATTGGGAGTACAGGTAGACCTCGCCGTCGACCGGGTCGACGAAGCGGTGCAGGCCCTCGCCGGTGTTGGAGTAGCGGCAGTCTGCGTCGACGGTTACGACGTTGTGCCCGGCCAGCCCGGTCAGCGGGATCCCGGTCGACTCCTCGTACCCGGACACGTCGATGTCGCGGCCGTTGAGCGTGGCGCTGCGGATCGAGTCGGCGGCGATGTCGATGTAGGTGTCGGCGCCTGCCAGCGCGTCGAACTCGACTGTCGTTATCGAGCGGAACGTGCGCTCGCTGGGTTTACCCTCGCCAGCGGTGAGGTCGAGGGCGATGCGGTAGCTGTCGACGGTGACGAGGGCAGCGCGTTCGGCGGCCTGCTCGCGGGTCAGATTGGGAAGTGCCACGCAACCAACCTATCGGCTGACGCATGACGCGGCCCCACAGTGCTACTGACCGAGCGGGTGAAGAAAGTTCAGGAATGTGCCGTTGCCCAGTGACTGCATCATCGACGGGCAGTACATCGAGATCGCGATGCCGGTGAAGAACGCGGCCATGTCGGGGTTGATGCCGTTGTTGGTGACGGTCGAGTAGATCGACGCCATGGACTTGCCAGGTTCCACCAGCATCGGGCAGATCGACTGTCCGAGTGTCTCGGTGCTTGCCGGATCGTTGTAGCCAATGCCGGCGTTGGTCAGCGCAGAGAGGAATGAGTTGTCGGTAGTTGGGTCGGCGTGTACCGGTGCCGCGACGATTACTGCCGTCGCGACCCCGACGAAAGTCACGGTCAGATTGCGATTCGCTCTATTCACGGGAACAACACTGGTTTACAGCGGTCACATTGACAACACGGTTATATAACCGTTTGCACACTATGCGTGTCCTATGCGGCGAGCGTTCGAACTCCGTGGCAGTGGGAACACGTTCGTTAGGTGCACGGTTGTGCTGAACGGATTTCTGACCTACTACCGAGAGGAACAAGCAGAAATGCCCGAAAAGTCTGTTGCGGATTTCTGGTTCGACCCGCTGTGCCCGTGGTGCTGGATCACCTCGCGGTGGATCCTCGAGGTCGAAAAGGTCCGCGATATCGAGGTCAGCTTCCACGTCATGAGCCTGGCGGTGCTCAACGAGAACAAGGAAGACCTGCCCGAGCAGTACCGCGAAGGCCTCAAACAGGCGTGGAAGCCGGTGCGGGTGGCCATCGCCGCCGAACAGGCCAAGGGCTCAGAGATCCTGGCGCCGCTGTACACCGCGATGGGCACCCGGATCCACAACGAGGGCTATCGCGACTTCGACCCCGATTTCACCAAAGTCATCAAAGAGTCGCTCGAGGAGGTCGGGCTGCCGGCCGAGCTGGCCGAGGCGGCGGACACCGACAAGTACGACGAGGCGCTGCGCAAGAGCCACCACGAGGGCATGGATCCGGTCGGCGACGACGTCGGCACCCCGACCATCCACGTCAACGGTGTCGCGTTCTTCGGCCCGGTGCTCTCGAAGATCCCGCGCGGCGAGGAAGCCGGCAAGCTGTGGGACGCCTCGGTGACGTTCGCGTCCTATCCGCATTTCTGGGAACTCAAGCGCACCCGCACCGAGCCGCCCCAGTTCGACTGAGGGTTCTTCCTTCACCGAGATCTGCACCAGGGTTGTTGCCGAAGGAAAACCACAGCCCTGGTGCAGATATCGACGAATCTCAGGCCGGTCGACGTAGTCGTCGAGAAGGACGTGCGCGACGTCGGTTACCAACTTGTTGTGAAGCCGTTTGTTTCCGGTGCGTTTACTCCGGTTGCGATTAAGGGTCGCTGGGATGACGGTATGACGGTGACAGTCACCGAACCCACCGTCCAGACCGACGGCACCTACCGCGACCAGATCGTCGCCGTGGAACCGGGCGGCAACGAATACATTGCCGAAGCGGACCGACACGGTAAGCCCAGCCAGCTGTTCTGGACCTGGACCTCGCCCAATCTTGAGTTCGCGACCATCTTCGTCGGCGTGCTCGCCGTCGCTGTCTTCGGCATGAACTTCTGGCAGGCGGCCCTCGGCATCGTCATCGGCACCGGCCTCGGCGCGATCGCTCATTACTTCCTGTCCGCGCGCGGCCCACTGCACGGGGTGCCGCAGATGGTGCTCGGCCGGCTTGCGTTCGGGTTCAAGGGAAACGCGGTGCCTGCCGTGCTGATGTCGGTAACTGCCGGGGTCGGCTGGTTCGCCACTAACAGCGTCAGCGGCGCATACGCCCTGGCCACGCTGTTCGGGTTCGGGCCGTTGCTCGGGCTGGTCATCATCGTGCTCCTGCAGACCGGCCTCGCCTTCTTCGGTCACAACCTGGTGCAGGCGTTCGAGCGCTGGACGTTCCCGGTGCTCGCCGTGATTTTCGCGATCGCGTCGTTGGTCATCCTGTCGAAGTCGCATTTCGGAGTGCCCGCCGGCGCCGGTGGGGTCGGCGGCATGGGCGGATTCCTGCTGACGGTGGGCACCGCGTTCGGCTACGCGGCCGGATGGACGCCGTACGCCGCCGACTACACCCGCTACCTGCCCGCGACGGTTTCGACGGCCCGCACCGGTTTTTTCGCAGCCGCGGGGCTGTTCCTGTCCTGCGTGTTCCTTGAAGTCGTCGGCGCAGCGTCGGTCACGATCGGCGGCGACTCGCTGGACAACCCGACCGCGGCGTTCACCAGCCAGCTCGCCACGCCGCTGGCCAAGGCGACACTGCTGGCCATCGCGATCGGTGCCATCGCGGCCAACTCCATCAACATCTATTCGGGCGCAATGGCTTTCGTGACATTGGGCATCAAACTGCCGCACCACATCGCCAGGGCACTGGTCACCGTGTTCTTCGGTGTGGCGGGGTTTCTGGTGGCCTGGTGGGCGCTGCCCGACGCGGCCCAGAGCTACGAGGCGTTCCTGTTGATCATCGCCTACTGGATCGGCCCGTGGCTGGGAGTGATGTTCGCCGACCAATACCTGCGGCGGGGTCAGACCGTCGCGCGTTTCCTCTACGACCGGTCCTATGCAAACTGGAACGGGCTCTTGTCGTTTGTCATCGGAATGGTGGTGTCGGTGGCGTTGTTCTCGAACCAGGAGAAGTTCATCGGCTGGGTGGCCAAGGCGTATCCAGCGTTAGGAGACGTCACGTTCTTCGTCGGGTTCCTGCTGTCGGCCGCGGCCTATCTGATGCTGGGCCGGTCGAAGATCGCCGCGGAGCGGGTCGCCGTCTAGATGGACGCCGCCGCGATGCTCGAGGTCGCCTATCAGGAGGCCCGAAAAGGCTTGGCGGAGGGCGGCATTCCGATCGGCGCCGCGTTGTTCAGCGCCGACGGCGTGCTG
>DASQCE010000291.1:0-18581 GCA_035634855.1 Mycobacterium sp. | reverse complement strand
ACTCATCCCGGACATGATCACCACCGCCAAGGGCCTGGCCGGCGGCTTGCCGCTGGCCGCGGTGACCGGTCGCGCCGACGTCATGGACGTCGCCCACCCCGGTGGAATCGGCGGCACGTACAGCGGCAACCCGGTCGCCTGCGCAGCCGCCCTTGGGGTGTTCGAGGAAATCGAGAGCCATCAGTTGCTGGCCCGGGCACAGACGATCGGTGAGATCTTTCTTCGCGAGCTGCGCGACATCGCCGCGTCGACGGACGTCATCGGGGACATCCGGGGCCGCGGTGCGATGATCGCCGCCGAACTGGTGGTGCCGGGCACACGCGACCCGAACCGCGAGGCGGTCGCCGCGATCACGCGGTACTGCCACGCCAACGGCGTATTGACCCTGACCGCCGGAACATTCGGCAATGTACTGCGGTTCCTGCCGCCGCTGGCGATCACCGACGGCCTGCTCTTCGAGGCGCTCGCCGTTGTCCGTGACGCGTTCAACACCCTGTAAATCCCTACCTGTCAACCCCTCTCGGAAGAAGCACACAATGACCATCACGACCGCGCCGGCGCCGGCCAGCACCACCAGCGCGCCATTGGAACTGTTCGACATCGACCGGCTGCTCGATGACGACGAACGCGACATTGCAGCCACGGTGCGCAAGTTCGTCGACGCCCGACTTCGGCCCAACATCGAGGAGTGGTTCGAATCAGCAACTTTGCCAAAGGAATTGGCAAAGGAGTTCGGCGATCTGGGCGTGCTCGGCATGCACCTGGACGGCTACGGCTGCGCTGGCACCAACGCCCTCAGCTATGGGCTGGCATGCCTGGAGCTGGAAGCCGGCGACAGCGGGTTCCGCAGCTTCGTTTCGGTACAGGGCTCGCTGTCGATGTTCTCGATCTACCGTTACGGCTCGGCGGAGCAGAAGAGCGAATGGCTGCCGAGACTGGCCGCAGGGGAGGCCATCGGCTGCTTCGGGTTGACCGAACCCGCCTTCGGGTCCAACCCTGCCGGAATGCGCACCCGTGCCCGTCGCGACGGTACCGACTGGGTGCTCAACGGCACCAAGATGTGGATCACCAACGGCAACCTCGCTGATGTGGCCACGGTATGGGCGCAGACCGATGACGGAATCCGCGGATTCCTGGTGCCCACCGATACCCCGGGCTTCACCGCCAACACGATCCACAAGAAGTTGTCCCTGCGGGCGTCGGTGACGTCCGAACTGGTCTTGGCCAACGTGCGGCTGCCCGCCTCGGCGGAGCTGCCGCACGCCCGCGGGGTGTCGGCCCCGCTGTCGTGCCTGAACGAAGCCCGGTTCGGGATTGTGTTCGGCGCCATGGGTGCTGCCCGTGACAGCCTGGAAACCGCGATCGCTTACACCCAGGCGCGCGAGGTGTTCGACCGGCCGCTGTCCAGCTTCCAGCTCACCCAGGAGAAGTTGGCCAATATGACCCTGGAACTAGGCAAGGGCATGCTGCTGGCGGTGCATCTAGGTCGCATCAAAGATGCCGAGGGGGTCCGGCCCGAGCAGGTCAGCCTCGGCAAGCTGAACAATGTCCGGGAGGCGCTCAGCATCGCCCGCGAGTGCCGCACCTTGCTGGGCGGCAGCGGCATCACGTTGGAGTATTCGCCGTTGCGCCACGCGAATAACTTGGAATCGGTGCTGACCTACGAGGGCACATCCGAGATGCATCTGTTGTCGATTGGCCGTGCCCTGACGGGCCAGCCCGCCTTCCGGTAGACGGGCCGAGTTGAGATGAATATGACCATGACCGCTCCCGTGCAGCTGCACAACCTCGTCGCTGGCCAGTGGGTCCCCGGCAGCGGTGCATCGGTGCAGAGCATCAACCCCGCCAACCCTCGCCTGATCGTGGCCGAAGGCCGATCGGCCGAGGCCTGCCAACTCGAGGCAGCGGTGGCCGCCGCCGCCGACGCACGGGCGGCGTGGGCTGCCACGCCGATTCATCAGCGCGGTGCCGTGCTGATGGAGGCGGCCGCCGTGGTGGAGCGCAACGCAGCCCTGTGGGGTTTTGAGCTGGCCGCCGAGGAAGGCAAGACGAAAGCCGAAGGCATTGCCGAAGTGGGTCGCGCCGCCCAGATCCTGCGGTATTACGGCAACGAAGGCGACCGGCAGACCGGAGAGATTTTCGCCTCGCCGCGGGCCGGTGAGCAGATCCTGGTGACGCGCAAACCGGTGGGAGTCGTCGGCGTGATCACCCCGTTCAACTTCCCGATCGCGATCCCGGCATGGAAGATCGCCCCGGCCCTGGTCTACGGCAACACCGTGGTGTGGAAGCCGGCCAGCGCGGTGCCGCTGCTGGCGATGCGGCTCGCGCACGCGCTCACCGCGGCGGGTCTGCCCGCCGGTGTCCTCAACCTGCTCATCGGCGGGTCATACCTCGGCGACAGCCTGGTCGACCACGAAGGGGTGGACGCCGTCACCTTCACCGGATCCACCGGTGTGGGACGGCGCATCGCGGCGGCCGCAGCCCGCCGCGGAGTACCGGTGCAGGCCGAGATGGGCGGCAAGAACGCAGCCATCGTCCTCGACGACGCCGACATCGAGCTGACTCTGGAGCACGTCATGTACGGCGCGTTTCGCTCGGCCGGCCAAAAGTGCACGGCCACTTCGCGATTGATCGTCACCGACGGCATCGCCGAGCGGCTCCTCGATGCACTGCGAACCCGCGCGGACGCGCTCATCGTCGGTGACCCCACCCACGACAGCACCGAGATGGGCCCGGTGGTCAGCGATTCGGCGTTCCAGAGCATCTCTGCCGGCATCGAAACAGCCACCGCGCAGGGTGGCACGCTGCTGGCCGGCGGCCGGCCCTACACCGACGCCCAGTTGTCCGATGGATACTTCATCGCGCCGACCATCGTCGAACTGGACTCCCAGCCTGCTGACGTATGGACCGAGGAACTCTTCGGCCCCGTGCTAGCGGTGCGGCGCGCCGCGGATGCCGAGCAGGCGTTCGAGCTGGCCAATGACAGCGAATTCGGGCTCTCGGCAGCACTGTTCACGCAGGACCTGACCCGCGTGCTGCAGGCCGTCGAGCAGATCGACGTCGGCGTCCTGCACGTCAACTCCGAATCCGCCGGCGCCGACCCGCATGTGCCGTTCGGTGGTGCCAAGAAGAGCGGCCTGGGTCCGAAGGAGCAGGGGGGCGCGGCGAGGGAATTCTTCACCCACACCACTACGGTGTACATGCGCGGCGGAGTGGCGCGCGCATGAAACCCGGCGCCCTGGACGGTCTGGTTGTGGTGGATTTCAGCCGCGTACTCGCTGGCCCGTACGCCACCATGCTGCTCGGCGACCTCGGTGCCGACGTCATAAAGATTGAACGCCCGCAGGTCGGTGATGATACCCGCGAATGGGGCCCGCCGTACGATTCTGAAGGCGTGGCAACGTATTTCAACGCGGTCAACCGCAATAAGAGATCGGTGGTGCTGGACCTCACCGATCCCGACGACCAACAACGCGCCCGCGCGCTGATGGCCACCGCCGACATCGTGGTGGAGAATTTCCGCGCCGGAACGATGGAGAAGTTCGGTCTCGACTACGAGACCATGCGTGCGTCGAAGCCGGACCTGATCTATTGCTCGATCACCGGGTTCGGCCGCGGGCGAGGTGCGGCCCTGCCGGGCTACGACCTGCTCCTGCAGGCGGTCGGCGGACTGATGAGCGTGACCGGTCCCGGCCCCGATGAACCCACCAAGGTGGGAGTCGCTCTCGTCGACGTCCTGGCAGGCCTGCACGCGCTGGTCGGGATCCTGGCCGCGCTGGCCCACCGCGAGCGAACCGGAGTGGGCCAGCGAGTCGACACCGACCTGCTCTCGGTGCTGTTGTCATCCCTGGTCAATCAGGCATCCGGCTACCTGGGCGCCGGTGCGGTGCCCGGCATCATGGGCAACCGGCACCCGAGCATTGCGCCCTATCAGACGTTTCCCACTGCGGACCGCCCTATTGCGCTCGCCGTCGGCAACGACAAACAGTTCAAGCTGCTAGTCGAGGCCCTGAATCTGCCAGGGCTGGCCGAGGACTCCAGGTTCGTGTCCAACCCGCAACGGGTTCACAATCGCGATGTGCTCACCGAAGCACTCGGCGCGGTTCTGAAGACCCGCGGCGCCGACTACTGGTACGAGACGCTCACGGCGGCGGGCGTACCCGCGGGACCGATCAACAACATCGCCGAGGCGTTCATGTTCGCCGAACAGCTCGGCCTGACCGTGTCGGTACCCGTACCGGCAAGTGCCACACCACAAGTCGCCAACCCCATTTCGTTGTCGGAGACTCCGGTCAGCTACCGGAATGCCCCACCGACCCTCGGCAACGAGGCCCCGCGTGAGTGAACGGGGGCTCCTCGCGACGTTCCTGGCGGTCGGCGAAAACACCGATTCACCCACAAATCAGCCGGCGAGCTAGTCGCGGGCGCGTGGCGTGTAGTCAAGTAGCTTCTAGACATGGCGATCACCGTGCGCCGCCTGGCTGAGCACAAAGACCTCGGCCTGAAGCTGGTGGCCGGACGTGAGAATGCCGATCGGGTGATCAACTGGGCGCACGCCATTGAGCTTGCCGATCCCACCCCGTACCTGTCGGGCGGCGAACTTGTCATGACCACCGGCCTGAAAATGGGGCCGACGAACGACGAGCAATACGAGTACGTGGCCCGGCTGTCCGCCGTGGGCGTAGTGGCGCTGGCCTTCGATACCGGCACCAATTTCGAACATGTCCCGGACGGTGTGCTGTCAGCAGGCGACGCCCTCGGGCTCCCGATCCTGCAAGTGCCCGCCGACACACCGTTCATCGCTATCACCCGTGCCGTTATCGACGAACTGACCGCCGATCAGCTCCGCACGGTTCAACGCGTGGTCGACCAGCAGGAAATATTCGTGCGCGCCACGCTGCGCGACGGCGTACCGGGTGCGGTCGCCGCACTCAGCCAAGCCCTATCGGCGACCGCGGTCGTCATCGGGACAGACGGACGGCCGCTCGCAGCCACCGGTCGCGATACCGAGCACGTCATTGCGATCACCGCCGAGGCGGCCCGAAACATGCGGCCCCACATCGGTCGCCGCCACGCGAGTCGGGTGATTGCCGATGGTGCGGGCTATTTGACCATCCAGACCGTGCGCGCGGCCCAAACGGCGCGCGGCTACCTCGCGGTCCGCTCCCAGGTAGCGCTATCGGCGTCGGATCGGCTCCTCGTTGCCCACGGCCTCTCATTGATAGCGATCGAACTCGAGAAACCGGCCAAGGTCATCGATGCCGAACAGCGACTCCGCACCGCGGTCACACTTGGTCTGCTTGGCAATCCCCGATCCATCGATCCGGGCTTGCTCAGATATTTCGGCTTCGATCCAGAAAGTGATGCAGTCCTCGTGGTACTGACCAACGTCGGCGCGCTGCTACCCGCCGAAGCTCACGTCACGAACATGCTGGGGACCGGAGGCGTCCCATATCTAATGGGTTCGATCGACGACGAGATCGTGATCATCCTGCCGGGCGAACATGCCGGAAAGGGCCGTGACATCCACCGCAGGCTTGGCGCCCAGCTAGAGCGACAACTGGGCGGCGGGCAGAGCTCACCGACATCCCTGGGCGACGTGGACTTCGGTCTCAATCAGGCAAGGGCTGCCGCCCGGGCCCACGCCGACGGTCGGTTCAGCGAATTCGATCGCCTCGATGTTCTCGGGGTGGTGCTGGGCATCCGGGATCGGGGCGAACTGGAACTTCTCGCGCATTCACTTAATCCCCTCGACAGCGACGACGCGGATCGGTCGCTGCTCGACACGCTGGAGGCGTTCCTCAGCTGTAACGGCCAGGTGGAAACCGCGGCGACCAAACTCAACATCCATCGACACACCATGCGCAATCGGCTGAGGAGAATCGGTGAGCTCACCGGCTGCGATCTCCAGTCGGCCGATACCCGCGCCGCAATGTGGTTGGCGATCAAAGCCCGTGAACTACTGGCCGTTTCGGCGCACAGGTCGCGCTGAAGCACTTGTCCTGGCCGGCCTTCGCACATCAGAACCTGGCTTTTCATGCCGTTCACCACGGCCCCCTGGGGTATCGTCGCATAACCACCGACGGTCGTCCGTGCTCGGCGAGAGGCCGGGACGCGCTGGCCCGAGCCGAGCAGTTCGCCCACGTCGGCCGCCGGAGTCGCGCGTCGGAAAGGGCGGTCTGCCATGGCATCGCATCCACTGGAACCACTGAGTGCGGACGAGTTCAAACGAACCGCTGAAATACTGCGCCGCGACGGGCAGGTCACCGACACCTTCCGCTTCGCGTCGATCGAGCTGGTGGAACCGGCCAAGCAAGAGGTGTTGGCTTGGCGCCTCGGAGAACCGGTACCTCGGCATTCGTTCGCGGTGGTGTGGAACCGGTTGGACAACAAGACGTATGAAGCGACCGTCGATCTCACCGGCGATGCCGTCCTTTCGATAAAGCACATTCCCGGCGCCACGCCGAACTTCACCGTCGACGAGTTCCACGAGGTCAACGACCGGCTTTGCCGGCACCCGGACGTGATCGCCAAACTGAGCGAGCGCGGTATCACCGACATGAGCCTCGTCATCGTGGATGTCTGGACCTACGGCAAGGCCCTGATGCCTGAGAAGTACCGCGATCGCCGATTGGGCTGGTGCGATCTATGGGTCCGGGAGACCCCCGAAGGGAACCCGTATGCCCACCCGATTTCGGGCTTGAAGGTCGTCGTGGACATGAACACCCTCGAGCTCCTCGAGATCGAGGACCAGTACGACGTCGGAATGCCGGCAGTGGATGGCGAGTACGTGCCCGGGCCGTGGAAGGGTGAGTCGCGCACCGACCTTAAACCGCTGCACATCACTCAGCCGGAGGGCACGTCCTTCACGTTGGATGGCACCGAGTTGCGGTGGCAGAACTGGTCGATGCGCCTCGGCTTCAACTACCGCGAGGGCCCGGTCATCTATCAGGTGGCCTATGACGATCGCGGGGTACGGCGTGACATCGCCTACCGCATGTCATTCGCCGAGATGGTGGTGCCCTACCGTGACCCCACGTTCGAGCACTACCGCAGGACGGCCTACGACATCGGCGAGTGGGGGCTGGGCTTCATGACCACCTCGCTGGAACTCGGCTGCGACTGCCTCGGCGAGATCCGCTACGTCGACGCGGTGCTGCACGACTCCGCCGGCGCACCGTACGAGATCAAGAACGCGATCTGTCTGCACGAAGAGGACAACGCCGTGCTCTGGAAGCACGTCGATCTGGTGACCGGTGCCGAGGTGCGCCGCCAGCGTCGCATGGTGATCTCCTGCCACGTCACCGTCGCGAACTACGAGTACCTCGTCTACTGGCGCTTCTACCAGGACGGCAACATCGAATGCGAGGTTCGCGCGTCCGGCATCATGGTCACCACCCCCTATGCCGAGGGCGAGGCCGCGCCGCCCTATGGCACCGTCGTCGACAACCGCACCTACGCCCCGTTCCATCAGCATTTCCTGGTCGCCCGCCTCGACCTGGACGTGGACGGTTCGGCGAACACCGTCGTCGAGGTGGACTCGGTCGCACCCCCGGTGTCCGACGAGAACCCCTACGGCCTCGCCCTCGTCACCGCGTCCACTCCGGTTACCTCCGAGGCGAGCGGCGCCCGCGATTACAACTGGAACACACAGCGCGGCTGGAAGGTGATCAACCCGGACAAGCTGAACCGGCACGGCACCCCGGTCGCCTACAAACTGGTTCCCGGCGCCGCGTTCCCAGCCCTGATGGATCCTGCTACGCCGCAATATCTTCGGGCACCCGTTATCGGCCATACGTTATGGGTGACGCGGCACGACGACGACGAGCGCTGGCCGTGCGGCAAGTATCCGACTCAGTCGACCGTCGACACCGGTCTGACGGAGTGGATCAAGGACGATGCACCGCTGGAGAAGGCCGATGTCGTGCTCTGGTACGTCTTCGGTATCCACCACATAACCCGTGCCGAGGACTGGCCCATCATGCCGGTCGACACGATTTCGTTCTGGTTGAAGCCGTTCGGGTTCTTCGACCAGAACCCGTCGATCGATGTCGCCCCTTCGCCGAAGGCCGACGGTGGGACCTGCCACACCGGCACGGCGGAACACCTCGCCGCCGAGGCTGCGGCGCACATGCACTGAATCCAGGGCCGACCGCTACGGCTCCCGTAGCGCCTAAATGAAACACGCCGACAATTTCGGTCGGCTCTGCACGAGTCAGGGCTTAGTCGCCCGTTGTGAATTCCGGACCGCCCGTGTCAGCGGAGACGGAAAGCGCGCGCTGACCCGTACGGCGCCCAGCCACTCGGTGAGCTCGTCAGCGCGACGCGTCAACGCGCGTTTAGCGTCGCGGTCGACATCCTCGAGCAGCCGCAGCTCGACCCGTCCGTTGGCGTCCTGACCCCAGCCGCCGACGATCCGGCCGTTCCACCACGCGGTCGGGCCGCCGTTGCCGTTCGTGTCGAACACCTGGCTGCGGTGGTCGCCGACATACCAATCGCGGTGGTAACACCCCATCGTCGTGACATCCAGGCCCGGCAGCAGCGCGCACCAGGGTTCGGCGTCCGGCTCGACGTCGAGGTCGTCGGGCAGCACGAATCCCGGCGTGCCGTCGAGATCGACCTCCACGGCCTCGATGTCGCGCAAAGCATGTCGCGCCCATGTCAGCGTGCTGCCGAACCACCACTTGACGTCCGTCACGGTGGCAGGCCCGAACGCGCGCAGCCAGCGGCGCACCAGTTCGGCGCGTGCCACCTCTGGCGCTTCGGGCTCCGACAGAGAGGGCAGCCAGTGGCCCATCGGCGTCCAGCGGGGACGCGATACCGTCCACCCGCCGTCGTTGTGCCCTCGGACGATATCTCCGCGCACCGATAACACAGTCAAAACCCTTGGCGCCAAAGGTGTCTCGCCGCCCCACCGTTTACCCGGCGCATAGTCGTAGCGGCCGTCCAGCTCGGGCAGCGCCTCTCGCAACTCTTTCGCACTGGCCTCGCCGTGTCCGGCGAGGTGCCGCAACACCGCCGCGCACGCCGTGTCCAGCCACCTGTCCCCGTCGTCGGTGATCTCTGCCTTCTGCGCGTCTGCCACCAATCGACGGCGTTCTTTATCCGCCACCCGGTCGCTTGCACCCGACTGGATCAACGGCAGGTCCTCGGCCCGCACCGTCCACAGTGTGCGGCGCATCGCGAGATGCTTGACCAGCGTCCGGCGCTCGTAGAGCTCGGCGTCCAGATCGGCGACGGTGAAGCCGGGCAGCCGCGCCAAAAGCGACAGATACGGGGTGGCCGGGTCGGTCGCATGCAGCGCGACGAGAGCGGACACCACGCCGTCGATCGAATCCGCCGACCCGGCCAGGAAATGGCGCCGCGCCAGCCGCGCCCGTCGTTCCTCGACCGTGAATGACCGCATCGCCTGCGAACCGTACCTGCCCCGACCGACAAAGTTTGGGATCGGTAGCGGTTCGGCCGATCTTGACTTGGCCCACGACGGACGCCATCGGGGCGACGTACGACGAAGGGAAAGATCGATGAATCGAGTTGTAGTGGGTGTGGTCGGACTGGCCGCCGCCGCAGCTGTGCTGGTGGGCTGCTCGGACAACAAGAGCGGTCCGGCTTCTGCCACGGCCGCGGGAGGCTCACAGGTCAGCACGGATGGCAGCACCGAGGTCAGGGTCGATGGCAAGGACCTGGCCGGTCTCGATATGAACTCGGTGACCTGCGTGAAGCAGGGCGGCAAGATCAATGTGGCCAGCGGCGCGATCAATGGCCAGGCGGGCCTAGCCGTCGTGATGACCGACGCGAACCCGCCGACCGTCGACTCGCTGGGTATGTCGGTCGACGGCAATGCCCTCGCGGTCACCAACACCATGGGCGCGAAAGTCGGGTCTGCAGATGTAAAGGTCGACGGCGCCACCTACACCATCACCGGTGAAGCCACGGGCGCCGACATCAAGAACCCGATGGCAGGGATGATCACGAAGCCGTTCACCGTCAAGGTGACCTGCAGCTGATCGGTCCCACTCCCGAAGCGGCGGGCGTGCCCTCCTGCGCCCGCCGCTTCCTATCATTCAATTGTGACGGTTGTCAGCGACCTGGAGCGTGCCCGTCGGTTGATATTCGCCGCCGACGAGATTGCGGCGAAGGAGTTGCTGCTGTCCCTCGGAGGGCAGATCGAGGAACTCGACCGGGACGATCTGCTGTTGGAGGTCTACGCGCAGCTCGGCGAGATCTATCTGGTCCGCACGGCATACGACGGTGTCGAGGCGTGCCTGGCGCGCATCACCGACTGCCTGGCCACCTACGAGTCGATCCGGGCCGGCACCAATCCCGAGTTGGCTGCACAGGTGACGATGTCCGACGCCGACATCGACCACATCATCTGCCGGTACTCACGCCGGGCGCAGTTCCTTCGGACGGGACTGGCCGCCGCAGCGCACGGTGACCACGAGGCTGCGGAGGCCGGGTTGCTTGTCCTGACCGACGACGCTGAAGCGGCGTTCCCCGATCTCGCCGCGGAACACAGGTTTCTTGTCACGTATGCGCGGATTCTGTGCGCCACCGCCCTCTGCGACGACGACCTGCATGTGCGGTCAGTCCCGTTGTGGGAGCAGGTGATCGACGCCATCGAAGGTATGGCCGACGGCAGCGAGTTCGACGACTTCCTGCTCGTGCTCGGCGCCACCGGGTATGGCCGGTTCTGCGTCGAGACCGGTCGGCTGGCCGAAGCCGAGCCGTGGCTTCAGCGCGCCGGAGCCCGCGCGGAGCGGCGGGGATGGAAATTAGCAACGGCGAGAACGCAATTGGAGCGGGCCACGGCGAGCTGGGCCGGAGGTGACCGCGCCGAGAGCCAACGCCTGGTCCATGAAGCGTACCCGGCGATAGCAGAGGGCTATCGTGCGCACGACGTGTCGAGGTGCTGGCTGTATTTCGGCCTGATCAGCTTGTCGATCGAGGCGCTGGACGACGCCGACGAGCGCTTCGGGCATGCCGAGCGGCATTGGCGGGAAGTTGAAAAGCCGCTGCACATCCACCGTATTCTGTTGCAGCGCAGCTGGGTCGACATCTTTCGCGGCGATTTCGCGGCCGCGGCCGAGCGGGTGGCAGAGGCGCGGGGCCTACTCGATTCGTGGCCCCGCCGCAGCTGGCTGCAGTACGCGCGACTCGACGATCATCTGGGATCCATCCGGCGGGCCGAGGCGTTGGCGGATCCCGCGAACGCCGCAACCAAGCTCCAGCAGGCGGCCGAACTCAAGGTGCCCGCCGCCCTGGCTGTCGATTCGATCCGGCACTCGATGGCCGATGCCGACGCGCGCATGCGGTGGGCGACGCACGTCTCCGCCCGCATCCTGGCGGGCGCGTTCGCCGTCGCCTGGGAGTGGGGCAACACCGAACTCGTCAGCGAGCTTGTCGAATATCACAGCGCCCGGGGAAGTTTCAGCGCCGAGCCGCAGGCCCAAACGGCGGACTGGACCGAGACCGCGACGGCCGCGGTGCCCGTCGATACGGTCGACGAATACGCCCTCGTGGCGGCTGGGTTGCCGTTGTCGGGAGGCGCTGCGCTGACCCGGCTCGGGCCACTGCCGCCGCTACAGATGGACCCGACCACCGCACCGATCATGAACCGCTATCGCGCACTGGCGTTCGAGCGGTACGGGTGTGAAGTCACCGCCGACGAACCCGCCTGGTCGACGTGGCCGTAACCCTCGTCCTTCGCTTCGCCGACGTGGGCATCGCCACTTACGCCAGCCTTCGGGTGGTCGGAGAACCGGCAAGAACCGTTACCTGGGTGGTGACGGAATCAGATCTTGTTGCGGCGCTTGACCAACTGTCAAGAGCACTACCGGACCCACGTGCGTCTGAGACGGTTCGTGATGCCGTCGAGCGAGCCATCGCCACGGGTCCGTTCGCGGCGCCCGGCACCGAACAGGTCATCGCCCGCACCCTGGGGGCGCAGCTGCTTGCGCCCGCGGCGTGGCAGCTGCTGATCGAGTGTGTCGCATCGCCGCGCGCTGCCTTGTTCGTCTCGCCCAGTGCCCGGCTCGCCAGGGTGCCGTGGGGCTTGCTCGCGATTTCCAACGACGACGGCTACCGCCTGATGGAGCTCGCGGACGTGCTGATGGCGGCGCCGTCGAACATCATCCATTCGGCACGGACGCCGGCGGATTGGGACGAGCGCCGCGACGGTCGGCCACTGCTGATTCTCGATCCGCGCGTGCCGGGCCAGCGCCCCGACTCCGGCCTGGGCTCGGTACTCGGCAGACCATCGGCGGAAACAGCGCTGGCGCAACACTTTACGGGACTGATGCGCCGCCGGGCGGTGCTTCCCGACGTCTCAAGCTCGGTCGAGTTGTTCCGCCGCATCGACGCCGATCGCCCGTGGCTGGGGCGCCAGCTGGACCGGCAACCGAGCCGGCTGTTGTTCGTCGGTCACGCGACCGCAGCCGACGGCGACGTGGGTCACGCCGACAGGGCCGCGCTGCATCTCGCCGACGAACGCCCGCTGACCGCTGCGGATCTGATGTCGGCGAAACTGCCGATGCCACCGCGAATCGCAATGATGGCCTGCGCGTCCGGCGGTGACTACCAGTTCGACGAGGCGACGGGTCTGGTGGCCGCGATGGTCCTCGGCGGCGCGCAGTTGGTGACCGCCACACTGTGGTCGCTGCCGACCGCTGCGGGATACCGCCAGTTCGCGCCGGCGGCGGGCGATCATGATCCGATGGCCGAGGCGATCATCGCCGTCGACTGCGCCCACGAGGATCCCGATGCGGGGCGGGCAGTGAACCGCTGGCAGCGTGAACAGATGCGTCGATGGCGAGACGGCGACACCAGGGCCAGCCCGCTGTATTGGGCGGCGCTGGCCACATTCGCCGTCGACGGCGCGCGTTGAGCTCTCAGCTGGGCGACACGCAGATGGCTACCGCTGACTCGTCGCCGGACCGGTAGTACGTATCGATGATGCTGCCGGGGGAGACCTTCGCCAGCGACGACGCAGGAATCAGCGCCTTCTCATGGGCGGGAAACTGGCCGCCTCCCGGCTTTCTCACCATCACGTCGAGTTCGACCTCTCGATGGCCTTCGCGGGACCCGCCGGTGGTCCGCATGCCGGTGACGATCCCACGCGATCTGGTGCCGTGTCGGATCAGGTCGAGCTGATCGTCGGTGAGCAGGCCTTTTCGGACAAGCATGTCGTCGAATGCCGCGCGAACAGCCAGGATGTCTGTGGCGGTGATCAGCCGTTCGTCCGCCTCGTCGGGGTCTGCTGCGTCCTGGGCGATCTTGCGGCGTGGTGTGAACAGTGTGGCGGCGGTGCCGGCGGCGAGGAAACAGAAGAACGCAATGGCGGCGAGCTCGTCGGCGGCGAATCCGAGCAACAGTGCAGTGAACATGCCATTAGGGTCTGTTGTTGCCCTGGCTACCGAACCCAACTTTATGCTGGATGGATGAGCGCGGGGTTTGAAGTGGCGACGGCGATTGCCGTCAGCCAACCGCGCCGCGCCGTGATCGACCGCGCATGGCGCGCCGTCGGGCCGGGGGTCGAGGTGCTCAGCGGCGAAGACGGCGGCCCGTTACGTCGCACCGTCAAGCGGATCATCGACCCGTTGGTGCTGCGGCTGCGGGCGAATGCGCAGTACTCAGCGCCGTTCGTCGACGCCGACGTGGCCGTTGCAATACATGATCTGATCGTCGGACACGGTGCCCAATTGCGCGCTGCCGCAGCATGGTTCGAGCTGCTCAAACGCGAGCGACGTCGGCTGCGCATCACTACCGGGAACGCGCAGGAGCTGTATTTCCCTGTGTGTTTCGAGCTGGCGGTCACGAAAGGCGCACCCGCCCAACGGGATGACGGTGCCGCTGAGGCGGTGCTGATTGAGATCCACGGTGACCGCGACCGCACCGCGATCGAGGTGCTCAACCAGTACGTGGCGGATCCTGCGGTGGTTGCCGGGCTGACCGATCAGCTCCGGCAAAGCTGGAGCGACGTGCGGGCCGGACCCGAGATTACCGGGCCGTTCCTGGCGGGCCTCACGACCGTGCTCGGGCATGCCGAGAGCCACAGTGCCGCGGCTGCCCGGCAGCGGGTCTGGTCGGCGCTGATCGCCGATGCCGCGCCGTACAATCTCGGCGCGAAAGCGCACAGCGCCGAAGCGGAACTACCGTGGTCGATCACCGAGCTCGGGTTGAGTTCCGTTGAGCCGCAACGGCCACCCGCGTTCGTTGGCGGCGCCGACAGCGAGCGTCCGCTGAACCGAAGCGTCGTCGACCGGGTGCGCGCCACCCTGCGGCGGGCGATGGACCGAGACGAACTGCCCGACATCCCGCTGCTGTGCGCAGAAGAGGTCGACCGGTCGTGTGCGCCGTGGGGCCTGATGGCGGAGGACAAGCAGGCCACCCTGATCGCCGGAATCGAGATCGGCGCATGCCTGGCGCCGCTGAGCGAGTCCGCAGTGCCGCGTTATGACTTGGCAAGCCAGATCCAGGCCCGGCTGCGCAAGGAAGCGTACGTACTGCACGCGCGTCGGTATCTCGCCGACGGTGGGCCCATGCATCCTCGGCAGCAGCAGGTGATCGACGACCTCGCCGCGTTTGCACGGCCGTATCTGAGCCGATTGTGGGCCCGGTTGCACGGACGCGATGTCTGGCAGGAACCGTGCGATGACGTCGACGACGTCCGCGCGCTCCTCGAGGGCGTGGCGAGGTCGGTCAGCCTCGATCACCGGCAGCGGATCAAGGCGATGCTGGAACTGCAGGTGGCCGGATGAGACTCGTCGCCGATTCCGGTTTGTGGAGCACGGGCCAGCAGGCGGCCCCGACACCCCTTGCCGCCGTGCTCGAGGTCAGTGGTGCGGTGTTGTCGTGGGCCATCGACGACCCCTCGACCGCCGCCCAGATCACGTTCACCGATCCGGCCCGCGCGGATTGGCTGTGGCGAGTTCTCGGCGAGTCCGGGCACGTCGCACTGACCGCGGCGCTGGACGGACGCCCGCCCGGTGCGGCCGTCGAACTCACCGGCGTCGACGTGCGCCCTGGATCGCTCGAACCGCTGCGCAGGCTGGCGCTGGGACACTGGTTGCGACGGTGGTGGCCTGCCAGCCAGCGCGACGGCATCGCTGCTCTCGACAGCGCGCTGCTCGACGCCGAGATCGCGGTGCTCACGGCGGCCGCCGAGGACTTCTTCACCGACGAGACCTTCGACTCCGACGTCGCGGCCCTCGTGCGCCCACACGCCGCGGCGCTCAGCGCGCACCTGCAGGGCGGCGACCCGCGAGTGATCGAACTGGTGCGCAACTGCGCCGACCTTGCGAACGATGTCGGCATTGCGTTCGGCGAGGCAGACGGCGTGGCCCAGCGCCGCGACGACTACGCGCTCGCCGCCGGCCCGGATGCGGGACGGCACCGTTCTAGCGCGATCGTCACGGGCGCCGACTCGGTCATCTGGGGCGCAGTGCCGCCCGGCATCTTCGACGCGGCAGAGAAAACCGTCGCGTGGCGCATCGAGGCGGCCGACGGTGTGGCGAAAGCCGTTATCCGCGTGGAACTGTCGGGAGCGGGGTTGGCCGCGGGGATCCCTGTGCGGCTGCGGTCGGACGCCCTCGGTGGCACGGGTGTGCTCGACGTCGACGGCGTAGCGGCGTTCCCAATCGTGGACCAGGAGCAGCGGCCTGTCGCCGAATCGGCTGCGTGGGATCATGATTGGCGTTCCACCGCGGTGACGATCGGTGCCGACCGAAATGAGTTAATGGAGTCACCGCAGACGCGCGAGCGGATCCGGGACTTCGCGCGGACGCGATTGCACGGGCAGGCTCCCGACACGTTCCTGGCAGAAGTTCTGGCCGCCGAGTCGGATTACTGAGCGTCGTCCTGTTCCGGGTGCATCGACTTGCGGATCTCGGCGAGTCGATCGGCGGCGGCTCGCTGACGCGCGTCGTACTGCTCCTCGATGGTGCGGCCCTCCGTTGACTCGGCGTCGAGTTCGGCGGCGCCGATAGCGGTGCCGAAGCGTGTTTCGATCTTCTCGCGAACCGATTCGAACGTCGGCACGCCGCTCGGCGTATAGCCGGTGTCGACGGGTTCGGCGGGCGGAGGCGCGGCCGGGACCGTTTCGGCCGGCTCAACCTCAGCGGATTCGGCCTCGACGGGGGTCGCCGCGGCGGCGGGATCGTCCGACATGGGCTCACGGTACCCGGCTTTGTTCGAACCACCGTGACCCGTTTCGTGTAGTGGGACACTGCGCCTATGGTCGACCAGCCTCAGACGCATTATGCGAAGGGGCCTGGGGGCAACATCGCCTACCAGGTGGTCGGTGATGGACCGATGGATCTCGTGATAGTCCCTGGCTGGTTCTCTCATATCGATATGCAGTGGGACGACCCGCTTTGGCGCGCGTACATCGGTGAATTTGCCACATTCGCGCGCGTGATCCTGTACGACAAGTGCGGTACCGGCCTGTCTGACCCGGTTGACGGAGTGCCCACCGTCGAGAACCGCGCCGATGACTTGCGAGCGGTAGTGGATGCCGCCGGGTGTGAACGTGCTGCGCTGTTCGGATTCTCCGAGGGCGGCATGATCAGCCTGTTGTTCGCCGCCACCTATCCGGAGCGCGTCCGCGCGTTGGTCCTCTACGGGACGGGCGCAGGAGGGCCGCCTGATCGCCTTGATGCAGCAACGCAGCAACGCGCGTTCGATGTCGTCACCCAAATTAGAGCCACGATCGACCACTGGGGTGAGGGACAGACTCTCGATTGGGCAGCGCCGAGCTTGTGTGGCGACGCCGACGCCAGACGGGCGACGGGTGCCCTCGAACGGGCCGCCATGAGCCCGAAGATGGCGCTGATCACCTGGATGGCGCTTCTCCGACAGCTTGATATGCCGGACATCATCGGAGGTATCCGGGTTCCGACGCTCGTCCTGCATCGCAGACACGATGCGATACCCATCGAGCTGGGGCGCGATCTCGCCGCACGGCTACAGGGTGCGCGACTGGTCGAACTCGATGGCGTCGACCATATTCCGTGGGTCGGCGACTACAAGGCGGTCGTCGGCGAGACGGAGGAGTTCTTGACCGGACAGCGGCACGAGCACCCGCCCGACCGAGTGCTGGCCACCGTGATGTTCACCGATATCGTCGACTCCACACGGCACGCTGCCGAGCTCGGGGACCAACGCTGGCGCGAGTTGCTTGAACGCCACGATGAGATAGCGCATGCCGAGATCGATTCGTTCCAGGGACGGTTCGTCAAGGACACCGGCGACGGTCTGCTGGCGACGTTCGACGGCCCGACGCGAGCCGTCTTGTGCGCCACAGCACTTGCCGAACGCATGCCGCGCATCGGCGTCCACATTCGAAGCGGCCTACACACGGGCGAATGTGTACGACGCCATCAGGACATCGGTGGAATCGCGGTCCACATCGCCGCGCGAATCGCATCAAAGGCAACCGCGGGCGAGGTGCTCGTGTCCAACACCGTGAAAGAGCTTGTCTACGGGTCCGGAATCAGCTTCGAAGATCGGGGTGCTCACGACCTCAGGGGCGTTCCCGGTGAGTGGCGGTTATTCGCCCCGGCGGGTTATCACGATCCGGTGGAGGATGCGCTGACCGCCGCCCAGCAGTTTTAGACCTACTTCGCCGCGGCTTGCAGATACGGCCCTGAGTGCGGCGGAGCGGGCGGCGGCCCCGGCGGCGCCGCCGGCGGCGGCCCAGGAAGCGGGATCGCGGGCATGCCGGGTGTGCCGAGCTGGGCCGCCAGCCACGGCAGCCCAGCGGCGAACGCATGCGCAGCGAACGGCCAGTCGTGCTTACCCGGCTGCACCACGACCGCACACTTGATCCCGTTGGCGCTGCCCGTCGCGCACAGCGAGTTCGCCGCCGCAGTCTGGTCGTTGGGGTTGGCCGCCGCGTTCACCACCACGTTGCGCGCTGGCTTCGATGGTGTGCCGTTGATGTCGAACCAGCCCGCCACCCCTGCGTAGCGGCCGTGGCGGGCGATGACCGTCGTTGGATCGAATGCGGCATAGGCGGCGGCATTGCCGCCGAACAGGCGTGCAATGGTCTGCGCCTTATTGCCCGAATTGGGCGTCAAATCGCCCGCGATGTCCTCGAACGCGCTGAACATGTCGGGATGCATTACCGCCAAGTCGACCGCGCAGGTGCCGCCCATCGACCACCCGACGACGCCCCAGTTGGATCGGTTCGGCGAGACGCGGTAGTTCGAAACCATGAAAGGCACAACATCTTTGGTGAGATGGTCGGCGGCGTTGCCGCGCTTGCCGTTGACGCATTCGGTGTCGTTGTTGAACGCGCCGCCCGAGTCGACGAAGACGAACACCGGCGCGTTGCCGCCGTGCGCAGCGGCGAAATCGTCAATTGTCTTGACCGCGTTGCCCGCCCGCATCCAGTCGGCGGGAGTGTTGAACTCGCCGCCGACCATCATCACCGTCGGCAGCGGCGGCGGGGGATCGGTGGCGTACCACGCCGGTGGAAGGTAGACCAGCTCACCGCGGTGTTTGAAACCCGACGCCGTGTCGGGAATGTTGACCGGCACCACGGTGCCCTCCGGCGGAATCGCATGCCGCTTCTGCATCGC
>DASQCE010000290.1:0-6428 GCA_035634855.1 Mycobacterium sp. | reverse complement strand
AGTGCCGCCGTGGCCTGGGTTTTCGATCAACACCAGTTTCAGCGGCGGCTCGGCGACGGCGAAGTTCGCGTAGCCCGGCTTGCGCTTGGCGGGCGCGGTATTGAACAGCTTGGAATAGAACGTGACAGCCTCGTCGAGGTTGTCGACATTCAGGGCGAGCTGGACGCGGGACATGATGGGAACCTCCTAGGAGTACGACATATATCGAACTACTGACGACTCGATGCTGCCACCTTTTTGATATATGTCAATGTCCCTGGCAAGATGGACGTATGCCAAAGGCCTTGCCCGTCATCGATATCTCCGCGCCCGTGTGCTGCGCCCCGGTCGCAGCCGGCCCCGTCGACGATGACGCCGCGCTCGAAGTAGCACTGCGTCTCAAGGCGCTCGCCGATCCCGCCCGCGTGAAGCTGATGTCGCTGCTACTGACGTCACCGGAAGGCGAGCAGAACGGCAACGAGCTAGCGGCTGCTGTCGGGCTGACCGAATCTACGGTCAGCCATCACCTGAGCCAGCTGCGTAAGGCCGGGCTTGTCGAGTCGGATCGTCGCGGCATGAACGTTTATCACCGAGGCCGCCGGGATGCCCTCGCAGCGTTGTGCTTTGTGCTCGACCCGAACTGCTGCACTTAGCCTGACGACCCGGCCGCGTACGCCGCATCGACACTGAATACATCGAAACCCAGTCGTTGATAGGTCTTCACGGCCGCGGAGTTATCTGCCTCGACGTAAAGCATCACCGTCGCCTGTTCACTTTCCGACAGCCGCTCGGCGAGATGATGCAGTCCGGCCAACGTGAGCGTGGCGCCGAGCCCGCGACCCTGCGCGGCCGGGTCGACGCCGACGACGTAGACCTCGCCGAGATCCTCGCTGTGCACCTTCGTCCAGTGAAAGCCCAGCAGCTTGCCGCTGCGCTCGTCGATGGCCATGAACAATCCGGCGGGGTCGAACCACGGCTCGCTGCGGCGCTCGGCTATGTCGGCGTCCGTCCACCCGCTCTGCTCGGGATGCCATGCGAACGCGGCGTTGTTGACTCGAAGCAGTTCGGCGTCGTCGTCCGGGCCGGAGTACGTCGTGATGCGTACGCCCTCGGAAGCGGTCGCCGGCGGCAGGTCGGTCAGCGGTCGTCGCATCTGCAGCAACTCACGCACGATGACGAGGCGTAGCGCGTCAGCCGTTGCGCGCGCCGGCTCCAGGTTGCCGTGCGCCCAGA
This sequence comes from Mycobacterium sp., assembly GCA_035634855.1. GTDB lineage: Bacteria > Actinomycetota > Actinomycetes > Mycobacteriales > Mycobacteriaceae > Mycobacterium. The sequence continues at coordinate 5,216 of DASQCE010000290.1, read as the reverse complement.
TGCGGGCACCATCGCGGCCCTCGGACAGCCCGGCGCGTGCCATCGCCGAGCCGATGCCGCGGCGCCTGGCGTCCGGGCGCACCACCAGCTCGGCCATCGCCGGCTCCTCGGTCAGGCTGAGATAGCCGGATATGTCGTCACCGTCGACGGCCAGCAGGTGCCGGTTGCGGTCGTGTGGCAGTTCGCGGAGCACCTGGTCACCGACGGGCGCGACGCCGTCAACCTGTTCCGCCACGGCGATCAGCGAACGGATCCGGCGCTGTTCATCTTCGGTCAGGCCGGTGCGCCAGCGGATCGCCGGAGCGCGAGGGCCGGCGACATCAGGGTCAGTCACTGACTATGCAGAGGGTCAGCCAGCGCGTCGGGCAAGCTGTCCGGAGCGTCATAGCTGCCCGCATCGTCGACCATGTCGTCGGACATCTCAGATCCCGGCGCGGGCGCGCGGCCGCGCGCGGGCCGAACTGCCTTGTAGCCGACGTTGCGCACGGTGCCGATCAACGATTCGTATTCGGTGCCGAGCTTGGCGCGCAGTCGTCGCACGTGCACGTCGACGGTTCGGGTGCCGCCGAAGAAGTCGTAGCCCCAGACTTCTTGGAGAAGCTGTGCGCGGGTGAACACCCGACCGGCATGCTGAGCCAGGTACTTCAGCAGCTCGAATTCCTTATATGTGAGGTCGAGCGGTCGGCCGCGCAGCCGCGCGGTGTACGTGCCCTCGTCGATGACGAGCTCGCCCAGGCTGATCTTGCCGAGGTTCTCCTGGTTGGCCACGCCGCCGCGGCGTCCCATCAGCAGCCGCAGCCGGGCGTCGATCTCGGCCGGACCGGTGCTCGGCAGCAGAATTTCGTCGAGTCCCCACTCGACGTTGACCGCGACCAGGCCGCCCTCGTTGACGACGGCCACCACGGGCACCGAAGTCCCCGTGGTTCCCAAAAGCCGACACAGGCCGCGGGCGGCGGCCAGATCAGTGCGCGCGTCGACGATCGCCACATCCGCGATGCCCGCCTCGAGGAGGGAGGACACCTCCGTCGGCGCAGTCCGCACGTTGTGCGCAAGCAGCGACAACGAAGGCAGCACCGATTCGGGATGTGGGTCGACGGTCAGTAGCAATAGATCCAACTGGCCCTCCAGCAGCCATAGGGGCCTCGCCCGGACAACGATGTCGGTGGTGACTTCCCAGATTCATGCTTGACACATGACCGTTACCCGGCCGATGGCTACCTAACGATAGCGTGCTACCTGCTGGTTAGCCGCGCCGAGCCGGATCCGCGGCCGCAGTGGGCCAGAATGTCCGGGTGCGAAAGCTGCTTATCGGCGCCGTTGCGGTCCTGACCGCGCTGGTCGTGGGTGCCGTCGGAGCGGACTTCGCGGCAGCTATCTATGCCGAATACCGGCTGGCCAGGAGCGTGCGCACCGCCGCAAACCTGAGCTTCGACCCGTGGGCGAGCATTCTCGGGTTTCCGTTTATCACGCAGGCGATGCGGCACCGCTACAACGAGGTCGAGATAAAGGCCAGTGGCGTTGATCACCCGGTCGTCGGCAAGGTGGGACTGGAGGCGACCCTGCACTCGATCGATCTCACCGACACCTCCTGGCTCATCGGGCCGGACGTCAAGCTGCCCGTCAGTGAGCTGGAGAGCCGCATCATCATCGATTCCACCCATGTCGGGCGGTTCATGGGCATCCCCGACTTGCTGGTCGAGGCGCCGTCGCGGGAGACCAACGACGCCACCGGCGGCACCACCGAATCAGGCATCTCCAGCAATCGGGGGCTGGTGTTCACCGGCACGCCCAAGAAGGCGGACTACGACAAGAAGGTCAGCATCGCCGTCGACCTGTCGATCGCCGGACCCGACCAGACCACGCTGATCTTCACCGCCACCGGCGTGCTGACCGGCGCGGGCACGGCAGATCAGCAGATTCCGCAGGACAAACTGCCCGCAGTGCTCGCCGCGTTCAGCACCAGCCTGCCCGGCCAGAAGCTGCCGTTCGGCGTCCGGCCAACCAGCGAGGGTGCCCGCGGCTCCGACATCATCATTGAGGGAATCACCCGGGGAGTAACCGTCCCACTCAATCAGTTCAGGTTGTCATGAGCTCATCAGTGGTTTTGGCGATCACGGTGCTGATCGCCGCGTTGGGCGTGGCATATTTGATCGGCCGGCTGCTCACGCTGCGGGCCGGAATGCTCAAATCCGCCGCCGAGGCGACCAATGTCGACACCTCGGATCTCGGGCTTTCGGAAACCGGACCGACCATCCTGCACTTCAGCGCAGTGTGGTGTGGGCCGTGCGCCGCAGTGCGCCGGGTAGTGGATCAGGTGTGCGATGACCTCCCCGGCGTCGCGCACGTGGAGATCGACATGGACGCCAATCCCGAAGCGGCCCGACGGCTTTCGGTGATGTCGCTGCCGACCACGTTGATTTTCGACGCGGACGGGCGGCCGCGTTACCGCACCACGGGCGTGCCTAAGGCGGCTGACCTGCGCTCTGCCGTCGAACCGCTGTTGGCTTGAACACCCTGTCATTGGGTAAGCTGGCTGCCGTGTCCGCCCGCCTCGAGCCGATGCTCACCAAGCGCCGCGCAGTCGATCTGTGCCGCGTCGCGGGTTGTTGCTGTTGTTGTTGTAGCTGCTGAGCGCAGCTGCGCGAGTTAAGCGCAGTTCGCTCGGAGCAGGCGTTTCGGCCTGCTCACCCCCAGCCCGTCCAACGCAACAGGAGTCTGTTTCCATGTCGACCAGCACCAAGGCCTCGCCCGATCAGGTGGACGTGCGCGGTCCTCGGTTCGCCGCCTGGGTCACCACCGTGGTGATCGTTGCGACGTTGATCGCGGCGGCGGTCAGCTCGACCGCGGCGGCCGTGATCCTGGGTGTCCAGGCAGTCGTGTTCGCGATCGGCGCGGCGCGCGGGCCTCGTCACCACCCGTACGGCCTGATCTTCCAGCGCCTCGTGGCACCCCGTCTCGGACCCGTCACCGAGAAGGAGCCCGTGCCGCCGCTGAAGTTCGCCCAATTGGTCGGCTTCGTGTTCGCGGTGGTCGGCGTCGTCGGATTCGCGACCGGCGTCCAGCTGCTCGGCCTGATCGCCACCGGCTTCGCGCTCGTCGCGGCCTTCCTCAATGCGGCCTTCGGCATCTGTCTCGGCTGCCAGATCTACCCGCTCGTCGCACGAGTTCGAAGGAACTCACGCGCACCGTCCCCCGCATGACGCTCAAATAGCAAGCAACCGAAAGGATTTCGTCCATGGCACGCTCCGACGTCCTGGTCACCACAGACTGGGCCGAGAGCAATCTCAACGCGCCTAACACCGTCTTCGTCGAGGTCGACGAGGACACCAGCGCCTACGACGGCGGCCACATCGAGGGCGCAGTCAGGCTGGATTGGAAGGCCGACCTTCAGGACCAGGTGAAGCGCGACTTCGTCGACGCCCAGCAGTTCTCCAAACTGCTGTCTGAGCGCGGCATCTCCAACGACGACACCGTGATCCTCTACGGCGGCAACAACAACTGGTTCGCCGCGTACGCGTACTGGTACTTCAAGCTGTACGGGCACGACACGGTCAAGCTGCTCGACGGCGGCCGCAAAAAGTGGGAGCTCGACGGGCGCCCGCTGTCCACCGACGCGGTGAAGCGGCCGGAGACCAGCTACACGGCCAAGGACCCGGACAACACCATCCGTGCGTTCCGCGACGAGGTCATCGCGGCCATCACCAAGAAGAACCTGGTCGACGTGCGCTCCCCCGACGAGTTCTCCGGCAAGATCCTCGCTCCCGCGCACCTGCCGCAGGAGCAGAGCCAGCGCGCCGGGCATATCCCCGGCGCGATCAACGTTCCGTGGAGCAAGGCGGCCAACGAGGACGGCACGTTCAAGTCCGACGAGGATCTCGCCACGTTGTACGCCCAGGCCGGCCTGGACGGCGAGAAGGAAACCATCGCCTACTGCCGCATCGGTGAGCGCTCGTCGCACACCTGGTTCGTGCTGCAGGAACTGTTGGGACACAAGAACGTCAAGAACTACGACGGCAGTTGGACGGAATACGGCTCCCTGGTGGGAGTCCCAATCGAGTTGGGAAGTTGATTATGTGCTCTGCACCGAAGCAAGGTTTGACGTTGCCTGCCAGCGTGGACCTCGAGAAGGAAACGGTGATCACCGGCCGCGTCGTCGACGGCGCGGGTCAGGCGGTCGGCGGCGCGTTCGTGCGCCTGCTGGACAGCTCTGACGAGTTCACCGCCGAGGTCGTCGCGTCGGCCACCGGTGACTTCCGGTTCTTCGCCGCTCCCGGCACCTGGACGCTGCGCGCCCTGTCTCCGGCGGGCAACGGCGACGCAAGCGTGGCACCGTCCGGCGCGGGCATCCACGAGGTCGACGTCAAGGTCGCCTGACGACCTTGACGTCGAACGTGACCATGTGCACGACGGTTGCCCGAAGTTTGATGCACAAGCTCACGTTCGGCCCGGTAGTGAAGTGCGGCACCCGCAAGCCAAGGACAATCGCGGCCAACTAAACTTGCTGCCGTGGTGCTGTTCTTCGAGATCATGCTTGTCGCGGCCGTCGTCGTCATCACGTGGTTCGCGCTGTACGCGCTCTACCGCCTCATCACCGACGAGTCGTGACCTCGGGCGACGACGCCGTCGCGGCGGCAGCCGAACGAGCGAAAACGACTGCAGCGCGCAACATCCCGGTGTTCGAGGACCTGCCATTGCCCGCCGATACCGCAAACCTGCGTGAGGGCGCCAACCTCAACGATGCGCTGCTCGCGCTGCTGCCCCTGGTGGGCGTGTGGCGCGGCGAGGGCGAGGGACGGGGAACAAGCGGCGACTACCGGTTCGGGCAGCAGATCGTGGTCTCACATGACGGCGGCGACTACCTGAACTGGGAGGCGCGGTCCTGGCGGCTGACCGAAAACGGCGACTACGAGGCGCCCGGCCTGCGCGAAAGCGGCTTCTGGCGGTTCGTCGACGACCCCGCTGATCCGTCCGAGTCGCAGGCCATCGAGCTGCTGCTGGCGCACTCCGCGGGCTACGTCGAACTGTTCTACGGCAGCCCCCTCAACCAGTCCTCGTGGGAGCTCGTCACTGACGCGCTCGCGCGCACCAAGTCCGGGATGCTTGTCGGTGGGGCCAAGCGGCTCTACGGCATCGTCGAGGGCGGCGACCTGGCGTATGTGGAGGAACGCGTGGACGCCGACGGCGGGCTGGTCCCACATCTGTCCGCCCGGCTGTCA
>DASQCE010000289.1:0-14802 GCA_035634855.1 Mycobacterium sp. | reverse complement strand
CGCCAGCGAGATGCCGGTGTTGCCGCTCGTCGGCTCGAGGATGGTCGCGCCCGGTTGAAGGATGCCGCGTTTCTCGGCGTCCTCGATCATGCGCAACGCGGGCCGGTCCTTGATGGAACCGGTGGGATTGCGGTCCTCGAGCTTGGCCCACAGCCGCACATGCGGTTCGTCGTCCCAGCGGGGCGAAAGCCGGTGCAACGCGACGAGAGGCGTGTCACCCAGCGCCTCGAGCAGTGAGTCGTGCCGAGTCAACCTAGCCGCCTGCGACGGCGGGCAGGATCGTGACCGAGTCGCCGTCAGAGATCTCGGTGTCCAGCCCGCCGGAGAACCGCACGTCCTCGTCGTTGACGTAGATGTTGACGAAGCGGTGCAGCTTGCCGTTATCGACGAGGCGCTCGGAGATGCCGGAGTAGTTGGACTCCAGGTCACTGATCACGGCCTGCAACGTGGTACCGGTTGCGCTGACGCGCTTCTCACCGCCGGTGTGGGTGCGCAGGATCGTCGGGATGGAAACCTCAACAGACATGGCTCGGGCCTTTCTAGTACTGCTCGACGATTTTGACGGGTTCTTCGGTGACGACGCCGTCGACGATGCGGTAGCTGCGCAGCTCGTGCTCGTCGGGATCCCGGGTGGACACCAGCACGTAGTGCGCGTCGGGTTCGGACGCGTAGGAGATGTCCGTGCGGCTCGGGTAGGCCTCGGTCGCGGTATGTGAGTGATAGATGACGATTGCGGCGTCGCCTGCGTTTTCCATGGCACGCCACACCTTGAGCTGCTCGCCGGAGTCGAACCGGTAGAACGTCGGCGACCGTTCGGCGTTGAGCATCGCGACGAACCGCTCAGGACGATCGGAACCCTCCGGGCCTGCGATCACCCCGCAGGCCTCATCCGGGTGGTCGGCGCGGGCATGTGCGACCATGGCGTTCACCAGGTCGGCTCGGATCACCAGCACGACTCACATCCACCCTTCACTCGAACGCTCCCGGCAACATCTCCCGGTACGACGGTATTCCGGCGACCGCTTCGGCGGCCAACACCCCGACCAGCACCGCACGGGCCAGGCAGTCCGCCGCAGCCGCGCCGACGTCGGTGATCAGCCGCGTCTCCGGCGACATCGACCCCGGTGTCGTGGGGTCTGGCGGCACCTCGACGGCACCCGTGGCCAGCGCGAACACCGTATCGCCATCGAGCGGGGTGTGGCACGGCCGGATGGTACGGGCCAGCCCGTCCTGGGCGGCGACGGCGACCCGCCGGCAGCCGGCCTTGCTCAGTGCGGCGTCGGTGGCCACGACCGCGATCGTGGTGTTGAGCGGGCTGAGTTCGGTGTGCCGGTCGGCATAGGCGGCGATCTCGTCGGCCGGCGGGGCGACCAAGCCGAACTGTTCGATCTGATCCGCCAGCCAGGGCAGTCCGGTCGCCGGGTCGACGGCATCACCTGCGGCGTTGACGACGACCAGGGCCCCGACGGTGACACCGGACTCAAGCATCACCGATGCGGTCCCGACGCCGCCCTTGAGCACGCCGACGCGTGCCCCGGTGCCCGCACCGACCGTGCCTATGCCGACGTCTTCCGAACCGCTCTCAGCGGCGGCGTAGCCGAACTCCGCGGTCGGCCGGTTCTGCCATCCGCCGACGGGCAGGTCGAAGATCACCGCCGCGGGCACGATCGGCACCACACCGCCCTCCATGGCCACGCCCCGATCGCGCTCCTCGAGCCACGTCATGACGCCATCGGCGGTCGCCAAGCCGAAGGCGCTGCCTCCAGACAGCACCACGGCGTCGACGTGCCGCACGGAGTTGATCGGGTCGAGCAGGTCGGTCTCCCGCGTGCCGGGCGCACCGCCACGACCGTCGACGGCGCCCACGGTGCCCGGCGGTGTCAGCACGACGGTGGTGCCGCTGGCCCAGCCATTGCCCAGCGTGACATCGGGGTCGAGTCGATGATGGTGGCCGACGCGAATGCCGCCGACGTCGGTGATGGCGTTCATCGGTGCTGTCTGTTCTTTGATGGTCGGCTCTTCGCCCGAGGGCTCATCGCTGATCGTTGGCTCTTCGCCCGAGGGCTCATCGCTTGTCCATCAGTCCAAGTACGAGGTACTCCTGCAGCACCGTGAGCCACTGGTACACATCAAGATGTCCGGCCATGGGATGGTCGGTGGGCAGCGCCTCGGGCCCGTTCGGGCCGACGTCGAGCATCGTGCCCAGCGCGAGCCGCACGTCGTTGACGGCGGCCGCCCAGGCGTGCGCGTCGTCCTCGGTGAGTTCGAACTTACCGCCGCCCTGCGGGCATGTGTTTAACAACCGTTGCGCCGCTTGGCGTTTCGCGTCGATGATCTCCGGCTCGTGCAGGCTGCGCAGCGCGCTGTTGAGGCTCTCCATCGTGCCGGAGCCGGCAGGATGATCTGTCTGCGGACGATAGAAGTCCGGCAGCAGGCGCTTCATTGTGTCATCCTGCGGAGGTTGCGAATTGCCCGTCTTCATACCGGTGATTTCCTCGAGTTCGTCTGCGGGAGCAGATGTTTCACGCTCCTCCAGCATCCCCAGCATCGAAGTCACCAGGCTGCTCAGCAGCCCGGCCTCATGGGCGGCGAGCGCCGATCGAAAGCGCGCGCCGTCGGCGGTATCGACCCGCTTCCACTTACGCACTTTACTGTCAGCGGTCCTGCTGCATGGTCGCCCACAAGCCTGCGGCGTGGAGCTTGGACACGTCTACCTCCATGGACTCACGACTGCCTGCTGACACCACGGCCTTGCCTTCGTTGTGCACCTGCAGCATGAGCTTGGTCGCGTGCGGCTCGCTGTAGCCGAAGAGCTTCTGGAAGACGTACGTCACGTATGTCATCAGGTTGACGGGATCGTCCCAGACTAGGGTCACCCACGGAGTGTCCGTGGCCTCTACGGTCCTGACGTCCCGTTCCTCGCGAGTTCCCGGTCGGGCCTTCGCCGGAGTCACCATGCACTTCAGGATACCGAGGCCGGGAAACCGATACCGTTGCGGTGTGGCTCCGGCTTCTCTGGCGTTACTGACCGACAAATACGAGCTGACGATGCTCGCCGCGGCGCTGCACGACGGCAGTGCGCACCGTCGGACCAGCTTCGAGGTATTCGCCCGCAGGCTCCCCGAGGGCCGACGCTACGGCGTCGTCGCGGGCACGGCGCGCTTCGTGGAAGCGTTGGCGCAGTTCAGGTTCGACGACGCCGCTCTTGCGTCACTCGAGGACTCTCTGGACCGTGAAACGCTCGCGTACCTCGCCGACTACCGGTTCAGCGGCGATGTCGACGGATACGAAGAAGGCGAGCTGTACTTCCCCGGCTCCCCCGTGCTGTCGGTGCACGGCACGTTCGGCGAATGTGTGGTGCTGGAAACGCTGGCGCTGTCGGTCTTGAACCACGACAGCGCGATCGCCTCTGCCGCCGCACGCATGGTCAGCGCGGCCGAGGAGCGCCCGCTGATCGAGATGGGCTCACGACGCACGCACGAGCAGGCCGCCGTCGCCGCCGCGCGCGCCGCCTACATCGCCGGATTCACGGCGTCGTCGAATCTCGAGGCGCAGCGCCGCTACGCCGTGCCCGCGCTGGGCACCAGCGCGCATGCGTTCACGCTGCTGCACGCGGGCGAACAAGGGCCCGACGAGCGAGCCGCGTTCAAGGCACAGGTCGACGCGCTGGGCGTCGGCACTACGCTGCTCGTCGACACCTACGACATCACGCAGGGAGTGGCCAACGCCGTCGAGGTGGCAGGCACTGAGCTCGGAGCGGTCCGCATCGACTCCGGCGATCTGGGCGTGCTGGCCCGCCAGGTTCGTAAACAACTCGACGGCCTTGGCGGCACAGAGACACGCATCGTGGTGTCGGGCGATCTCGACGAGTTCGCGATCGCGGCGCTGCGCGCCGAACCCGTCGACATCTACGGCGTGGGAACGTCGGTCGTCACCGGCTCGGGTGCCCCGACCGCAAGCATGGTTTACAAGCTGGTCGAGGTGGACGGGATACCGGTCGAGAAGCGCAGCAGCCACAAGGAATCCCACGGCGGCCGCAAGCAGGCGCTGCGGACCTGCAAAGCCACGGGCACCATCCTCGAGGAGATCGTCCATCCGTACGACCAGCCACCGCCGGGCGAGTCGGGCCGTGTCCTCACGGTCGACCTGGTGCGGAAGGGCGAACCCATCGGGGACCTCACCATCGACGCGGCCCGTCGGCGCGTGAAGGACGGGCTGCACAGCCTGCCCTGGGACGGCCTGAAGCTGTCCAAGGGCGAACCGGCCATCCCGACCCGCATGATTGCCCCGGCCAGCCGGAAAGACGCCTAGGAGAAGCCACGGGCGAGACAGCGAAAGTCACCGAACTGCTGGCCAAGGCGGTCGCGGCGCTGGGTGGCAGCGAGCGGAGCGGCCAGATCGAGATGGCCGAGGCGGTCGCGCAGGCATTCGACACCGGCGAGCACCTCGCGGTGCAGGCAGGTACCGGGACCGGCAAGTCGCTTGCGTACCTGGTGCCTGCGATCGCACGGGCCGTCGACACCGACGAGCCCGTTGTGGTGTCGACCGCGACCATCGCCCTGCAACGCCAGCTCGTTGACCGTGACCTGCCGCGGCTCACCGACTCGCTCGCCGACGCGCTGCCCCGCCGCCCGGAGTTCGCACTGCTGAAGGGGCGTGGAAACTACGTGTGCCTCAACAAGATTCACAACGGATCGGCGACCGAACCGGAGGACCGGCCGCAGGAGGAGCTGTTCGAGCCGATGGCCGCCTCCGCGCTGGGGCGCGACGTGCAGCGGCTGATCGCATGGTCGTCGACCACCGACACGGGCGACCGTGACGAGCTGACGCCGGGAGTGCCGGACCGGTCGTGGTCTCAGGTTTCCGTATCGGCCAGGGAGTGCATAGGCGTGGCCCGCTGCCCGTTTGGGACCGACTGCTTCGCGGAGAAGGCCCGCGACAAGGCCGGCCATGCCGATGTCGTCGTTACCAATCATGCGCTGCTTGCGATCGACGCGATGACCGACGCCGCGGTGCTGCCCGAACATGAGCTGCTGGTGGTCGACGAGGCGCACGAACTGGTCGACCGCGTGACCGGCGTGGCCACCGCCGAGTTGTCGGCCACCTCGCTGGGCGTTGCGCAGCGCCGCGTCGGCCGGCTCATCGACCCCGAGCTCGCGCAGCGCCTCGAGGCGGCGACGGCGACGCTCTCCTCGGCGATCCACGACGCCACACCGGGCCGCATCGACGTGCTCGACGACGAGTTGACCACCTACCTGACCGCGTTGCGCGACGCCGCCAGCAGGGCCCGTTCCGCGATTGATACCGCGGCGAGCGATCCGAAAGCGGCGTCGGCGCGCGCCGAGGCGGTGACGGCGCTCAGCGACATCAGTGACACCGCGACACGCATCCTGTCGGCGTTCGTCCCTGCCATCCCCGATCGCACGGACGTCGTATGGCTCGACCATGAGGATGGCGCGCACGCGCGGGGCCACGTCCGAAGGACAGGAGAGAGCACCAAAGACAGAAGCGGCAACATCCGCGCGGTGCTGCGGGTGGCGCCCCTTTCGGTGTCAGGGTTGTTGCGCGGCAGACTGTTTGAGCACACGACGGCGGTCCTCACCTCCGCCACACTGACGATCGGCGGCACGTTCCAGGCGATGGCTTCGGCGTGGGGGCTGTCCGGGGAGGACGACGCCAAGTGGCGCGGCCTCGACGTCGGTTCGCCGTTTGAACACGCCAAGTCTGGCATCCTCTACGTCGCCGCCCATCTGCCGCCGCCGGGGCGCGACGGCACGGGCTCCGCCGAGCAACTCGACGAGATAGCCGCGCTGATCACCGCCGCGGGCGGCCGAACGCTGGGCCTTTTCTCGTCGATGCGCGCCGCCAAAGCCGCCGCCGAGATCATGCGCGAACGCCTCGACACCCCGGTGCTCTGCCAGGGCGACGACGCGACGTCGGCCCTGGTGCAGCGGTTCGCCGACGACGCCGAGACGTCGCTGTTCGGCACGCTGTCGCTGTGGCAGGGCGTGGATGTGCCCGGCCCGTCGCTGTCACTGGTACTCATCGACCGCATCCCATTCCCCCGACCCGACGACCCGCTGCTGACCGCGCGCCAGCGTGCGGTGGCGGCCCGTGGCGGCAACGGGTTCATGGCTGTCGCCGCCAGCCACGCGGCGCTGCTGTTGGCGCAGGGCGCCGGGCGCCTGCTGCGTCGCGTCGACGACCGCGGCGTGGTCGCAGTGCTCGACTCGCGGATGGCAACGGCGCGATACGGCGGCTTCCTGCGCGCGTCGTTGCCGCCGTTCTGGGCGACGACGGACGCAAATCGGGTGCGCGACGCGCTGGAACGTCTACGCACCGGCTGACTGCTTTAACTATCCTTGCTGCCAATTCCCTGTCACCGAAAGGCGGCGTCCATGAGCCGACGACTCTTGGTGGGCGCCGTGATGGCGGCTTGCTCGGCGTTGCTGGTCACCGGCTGCACCACAACACTGCAGGGTAAGGCCGTCTCGGTGTTCGACGACCCCTTTCATGTTGCCGGGATGCCTGCCAGCGACGGACCGACCGGCCTGCGACCCGACGCGCACGGCTCGGTCCGCGAGGTCGAAGACACCGACAACGGAAAGATCGACGAGCTGGCCGCCAACGCGGTCAGCGACATCGAGGAGTACTGGAGCAGCGCCTACGGCGACGCGTTCGACGGCGAATTCACCCCGGTGGAGGCGCTGATCTCGTGGGACGCCAACGGTTTCGACGACACCTCGTTCTGCGACCAGAACACATACGGACTCGTCAACGCCGCGTTCTGCTTCGACGACAACACCATCGGCTGGGACCGCGGCGAGCTGCTCCCCGCGCTGCGTAAGTCGTACGGGGACATGGGGGTGACCTTGGTGCTCGCCCACGAATACGGCCACGCCGTGCAGCACCAGTCCGGGCTGGACAACAAGAAGACGCCGACACTGGTGTCCGAACAACAGGCCGACTGCTTCGCCGGTGCGTACATGCGCTGGGTCGCCGAGGACAAGTCACCGCGTTTCACGCTGTCCACGGGTGAGGGGCTGAACAAGGTGCTCGCGGCGGTGATCGCCTTCCGCGATCCGCTGCTGGCCGTAGGTGATCCTGAAGTCGGCGTCGACGAACACGGCTCGGCGTTCGAACGGCTATCGGCGTTTCAGTTCGGCTTCACCGACGGCCCCTCGGCGTGCGCGGCTATCGACTTGCGGGAGATCGGCCAGCGCCGCGGCGATCTGCCCGTGCTGTTGCCCGAGGACCAGACTGGGGAACTGCCGGTCACCGAGGAGTCGGTGCGGTCGATCATCGACGCGATGGGCACCCTGTTCTCGACGGCGAACCCGCCGCTTCTGAGCTTCAAGGCGTCGGACGCCGAGGGCTGCCCGGACGCGAGGCCCAGCCCGCCTGCGTCATACTGCCCCGCCACCAACACGATCGTCGTCGACCTGCCCGAGCTGAAGGCGATGGGCACGCAATCCGACAGCGAGGACGGCGGCCTGGCCAGCGGCGACAACACCGCCTATTCGGTGCTGGTGTCCCGGTACATGCAGGCCATCCAGCACCAGCGCGGAGGCGTGATGCTCGACAACGCCGAGGCCGCGCTGCGCACCGCCTGCCTCACCGGGGTGGCCACCGTCAAGATGTCGAAGAGCGTCACCACACCCGATGGCAACACCATCGCGCTGACGGCCGGTGACGTCGACGAGGCGGTGTCCGGCATCTTGACCAACGGCCTGGCCGCCAGCGACGTCAACGGCGAATCGGTGCCGTCCGGCTTCTCGCGGATCGACGCGTTCCGCGTCGGCGTGCTCGGCGAAGTGGACCGCTGCTTCAAGCGCTTCCCCTGAGGCTTCTCCGCGAGCGACCGCGAAATGCCAACCAAACGCGGCGTGTCTGCGCGCAGACATGGTCGCTCGCGGAGGAACTAGACCTTCTTCGTGACGCCGTACCACGCCGCGACCGCGTCGGACATATCCGTCGACCGGGTCAAGAATGCATACGAGCGGATGAACGACTCACCCACGCAGCCGTCGATCTTGATACGGAATCCGTCGACCATGATCCAGGGCTTGTCGCCCTTGAACTCTTTCTTCGAAACCGGGACGGTGTTGATGAGCCCTGGCTTGAGACCGACGGTTATGCCGCCGCCGATGTTATTGCCGAACCCTGGGACGAACCCCTCCGGCAGCGGCGAGATGATGTCGGAGCCGACGACTCCGACCGTCGGGTTAAGCCCCACTGTGCCGGTCAGGGACACACCATTAGACGTGCTCATATCGATGCCGCAGCCAATCTGATAACCCACTTCGAGGGTGCCGCGCGCGCCTTCATCTCCCTCCTCGGGGCCGATCAGTACGCCGCTGTAGATCCCGCCTACCTCGTACTCGCGGGTCGAAATCGCGGTTGTCAGCGGGGCGATCACCCGCTGAGTTTCATCCCTGGCAGACACGGTGAGCGTCCAGCCGTCCGGTGAGTTCGTCGTCTTCGGCGGCGACGACTCCACCCGGCCGTCATCGGCCGGGGCCGCCTCAGGAGCAGGCGCGTCGGCAGAAGCGACTTCCGTCTCGGGGTCTGCGGACGCGGCCGGAGTGCCGAATGCGCAGGTCAACACGCAGACCGTCAGCACGGCCAAAGGACGAACCAGCACAACGCAGCCCTCCTCGGCCGGAACACACACCGCCTAGGATCATCACCCGACGGTTCAGCCCTTCGCCGAGAAGGGGTCCCGCGTGTGCGCGAGTCTTTACGCGAGTGTGACCAGACCGAGTTCGTCGTCCCCGTTTCGCCACTTCAGGTGGGCATTCGCAGCGCGTACCCCGACTCCAGCGCGACCCACGGCGCGCCGTCGGGGCCGATCGCCAGGCCATGTGGCTCGCTGCCCGGCGGGAGGTCGATCGTGACGACTTCCGCGCCGTCACCGCTGACGCGCGCGATCTGGTTCGCGCCCCACAGACTCACCCATACGCCATCGTCGGGATCGGCGACCACGCCGTGCGGTTTACCCGGCAGCTCCATTTCCTGGATCGGCTCGTCCATCGGGATGCGGCCGAGCTTGTCGGCGAGGATCTCGGTGAACCACAACGCATCGTCGTGGGTAGCAGCTATGCCCACCGGTCCCGCTCCGGCAGTGGGCAATTCGCGCACAGTGATGCCTTCAGCCGGCGCCAGCCGGCCGACCGCGTTGCCCTGACTGAGCGTGAACCACAACGCGTTGTCGGGGCCGGTGACGATCATCGACGGCGCACCGCCGACCGAAGGCCAGCCGGACAGCTCGCCGTCCACCGAGATGCGGCCGATGTCACCCGATGTCATGGCGGTGAACCACAGCGCGCCGTCCGCGCCCGCGGTGATGCCGAAGGGACCGCTGCCCTCCTCCAACTCGAACGCGGTCAACTCGCCGGTCGTGGTGATCCGGCCGATGCGGTCGTCACCGGTGCGGGTAAACCACATTGCGCCATCGGGGCCCGCGGTGATGATCGACGGCCGCGATTGCGGATCGACCGGATACACGGTGACGTCGCCACTGTTCGTCACCCGGGCGATCGAGCCGCTGTGCACCAGCGTGACCCACATCGCCCCGTCCGGTCCTGCCGCCAGCGCGTACGGCCCGCCGTCTATCGAAACCTTGCGGGCAGCACTCACGCCAGCGTGACGAGGCCGAGTTCGTTGTCACCGGCCAGCAACGGGTGATGCGGCAAGACCCGCACCGTGTACCCGACGGGACCGGCGACCGGCAACGGTGTGGTCGTGGAGAACACATCGTTGCCGCCGTCGGCGGTCCCGGTGTGCGCCATCGGCACCGTCACCGGATCCACCAGCGCGTCGCTGCCGTCGACACGGCCGAGGACCGCCTGGACCACGACCTCGTCGGGCCGCAGGCCGGCCAGCTGCACCGTCGCGGTCAGCGTGAGTTCGGAGCCCAGCAGCGGCGTGTCCGGCAGTCCGTAGCTGTCCACATCGGTGATCTGGATCTTCGGCCACGCTTCCTGCACACGCCGCCGGTAGGCCGCCAGTTCGCGGGCGACCCCGAAGGGGTGGCCGTCTCCGTCGGGCTCGACCGTCCTGCGCAGCGACTGCGCGGCTGGCGCGTAGTACTTCTCGGTGTAGTCGCGCACCATCCGCGATGCGAGCACCTTGGGCCCCAGTTCGATCAGCGTGTGGCGCACCATCTCCACCCACCGCGTCGGCACGCCCCTCTCGTCGCGGTCGTAGAACTTCGGCGCCACCGACTTCTCGACCAGGTCGTAGAGGGCGGCCGCTTCCAGTTCGTCGCGGCGACCCTCGTCGAGCAGACCATCGGCGGTCGGAATCTCCCAGCCGTTCTCACCGTCGTACCACTCGTCCCACCAGCCGTCCCGGATGGACAGGTTGAGCCCGCCGTTGAGGGCACTCTTCATTCCGGAGGTGCCGCACGCCTCCAACGGTCGCAACGGATTATTCAGCCAGACGTCGCAGCCGTAGTACAGCTGGCGCGCCATCGACATGTCGTAGTCGGGCAGGAACGCGATGCGGTGCCGCACTTCTGGCCGGTCGGCGAACTTGACCACCTGCTGGATCAGGGCCTTCCCACCGTCGTCGGCGGGATGCGACTTACCCGCCACGATCAGTTGAATCGGGCGTTTGTCGTCGAGCAGCAGCTTCTCCAAGCGCTCGGGGTCGCGCAGCATCAGTGTCAACCGCTTGTACGTCGGCACCCGCCGGGCGAACCCGATGGTCAACACATCGGGATCGAAAGCAGTTGCGATCCAACCTAATTCGGCGTCCGACGCGCCACGCTCCAGCCACGAGCGGCGCAGCCGGGCCCGCACGTCCTCGACGAGGGCCTGGCGCAACTGCGAGCGGATCCACCACATGTGCCCGGTGTCGACCTGCTGTAGCCGCTGCCACGTTTCGGGCTCAGTCAGCGCGTCGAGATCCTCGCTGCCGAGCAGCTCGCGGCCCAGCTGCAGCCACTGCGGCGCCGCCCACGTCGGCCCGTGTACACCGTTGGTGATCGAGCCGATCGGGACCTCGCCCGGATCGAACCCCTGCCACAGCTCATTGAACATGGAGCGGCTGACCCGCCCGTGCAGCAGCGACACGCCGTTGGCCCGCTGTGCCAGCCGCAGGCCCATGTGGGCCATGTTGAACTTCGACGGGTCGTCCTCGGCGCCGAACGCGATGATCCGGTCAAGCGGTACGCCGGGCAGCAGCCGTGACATCGCGCCCAACGGGCCGTCCGTCGAGCCGCCGAAATACCGCTTGACCATCTCCACCGGGAACCGGTCGATGCCCGCAGGCACCGGGGTATGCGTAGTGAACACCGTCGATGACCGCACCACCGTCAACGCGGTGTCGAAGTCCAGCCCTGCGTCGATCAACTCGCGGATGCGTTCAACGCCCAGAAAGCCGGCATGGCCCTCGTTCATATGAAATACCTCAGGCGCGGGCAGGCCCTCTACTTCGGTGTACGCGCGGATGGCCCGCACGCCGCCGATGCCGGCCAGGATCTCCTGCGTGATCCGGTGTTCCTGGTCGCCGCCATAGAGCCGGTCGGTGACGCCGCGCAGCTCGTGCTCGTTCTCCGGGACGTCGGAATCCAACAGCAGCAACGGAATTCGACCCACCTGCGCGATCCAGACGCGCGCACTCAGCTGGGTGGCGTCCGGCATCGCCAGCTCCACCAACACTGGGTCGCCTTTTTTACCGGTCAGCAGCCGCAGCGGCAGGCCCTGGGGATCCAGCGACGGGTAGCTCTCGTGTTGCCAGCCGTCGGCAGTCAGCGACTGCCGGAAGTATCCCGAGCGGTACAACAATCCCACCGCGATCAGCGGAAGGCCCAGATCCGAGGCAGACTTCAGATGATCGCCGGCCAGAATCCCCAGTCAACCGGAATAGTTCGGCAGCACCTCGGCAACGCCGAACTCCATCGAGAAGTATGCGATGCCGTTCGGCAACTGCGCGCCCTCGGCGGCCTCCTGCTGGTACCAGAGCGGCCTGGTCAAGTAGTTTTCGAGGTCGGCGGCGAGCTCGTCGAGGCGGCGCACGAATGACTCGTCCTTGGCGAGCGCGTCCAGCCGCTTGGGAGCGACCTGCCCGAGCAACGCAACCGGATCGCACCCCACCTGCTTCCACAGTTCGGGATCAATAGCCGCGAACAGATCCTGCGCGGGTTTGTCCCATGACCAGCGCAGGTTGATCGAAAGACGGTCAAGCGCGGCCAGACGATCGGGTAGATGTGCGCGGACGGTGAACCGACGGAGGGCTTTCACGCGACTCAACCTTACTGACAAATCGGCTCTCTGCACTGCGGTGTGGCGATCGCTTCCCGCCCGTTGGGTTGGGCCGACCACTACGGTGGGTATAGGGCGCCCAGGCAAGTTTCAACAGGCATTTATTCGAGACCAGACGACAGCACAGCGGCCGCGTCGGCGGTACACCCGCCGCGGGCCGCGCCAGCGTAAGGAGTGATGGGGTGGCCGGTCGTATTGAGATCGATGACGTCGCACCCGTCGTTTCCGACGGACGGTTCCCGGCCAAGGCCGTCGTGGGTGAGATCGTCCCAGTCCGGGCCACGGTGTGGCGCGAAGGGCATGATGCGGTGTCGGCCACGCTGGTGGTGCGCTATCACGGCACGGCGTACCCGAAGCTGGCCGACGATCCGCCGGGTCGCGTCAGGACCGCTGAACCCGTGCCGATCGAGGAGGTGGTAGTCCCCGGGCCGAGGATCAAACCGCAGCTGCTGCCGATGGGGATGAGTCGAGCGCCCGACGTGTTCCATGGCCAGTTCAGTCCCAGCAGCGTCGGGTTGTGGACCTTCCGCGTCGACGGCTGGGGCGACCCGATCGCGACATGGCGCAAGAACGTCACCGCCAAGCTCGACGCGGGCCAGAGCGAAAGCGAGCTGTCCAACGACCTGCTCGTCGGTGCCCGGCTATTGGAGCGCGCCGCTGCGGGCGCGCCCCGCCAGCATCGCTATCCCCTCATCGACGCCGCGGCGCGGCTGCGGGCACCCGGTGACCCGTTCATCCGCGCCGGTACCGCCCTGTCAGACGAAGTGACCGCGGTGCTCGAGCAATATCCGCTGCGCGAATTGGTCACGCGTGGCGAGCAATACGGCGTCTGGGTGGACCGTCCGCTGGCCCGGTTCAGCTCGTGGTACGAAGTGTTTCCGCGGTCCACCGGCGGCTGGGACGCCACGGGCAACCCCGTGCACGGCACCTTCGCAACCGCCACCAAGGAGCTTTCCCGCATTGCGCGGATGGGCTTCGACGTCGTCTACCTGCCACCGATCCATCCGATCGGCAAGGTGCACCGCAAGGGCCGCAACAACAGCGTCACCGCTGCGCCCAACGACGTCGGCTCGCCATGGGCGATCGGCAGCGACGAGGGCGGACACGACGCATTGCACCCGAAGCTGGGCACCATCGAGGACTTCGACGACTTCGTCGCCGCCGCCCGAGACGACGGCATGGAAGTGGCGCTGGATCTCGCGCTGCAGTGCGCACCCGACCATCCGTGGGCGCGCGATCACCCCGAATGGTTCACCGTGCTGCCCGACGGGACCATCGCCTACGCGGAGAACCCGCCGAAGAAATATCAGGACATCTACCCGTTGAACTTCGACATCGATCCCGCCGGGCTCTACGAGGAAGTGCTGCGGGTCGTGCGGTTCTGGATTTCTCACGGCGTCAAGGTATTTCGCGTCGACAACCCGCACACCAAGCCGCCGAACTTCTGGGCCTGGCTGATCGGCGAGGTCAAGAACGAAGACCCCGACGTGCTGTTCCTGGCGGAGGCCTTCACCCGGCCCGCGCGCCTGTACGGGCTGGCCAAGCTAGGCTTCACGCAGTCCTACACGTATTTCACCTGGCGCACGGCGGCGTGGGAACTGACCGAATTCGGCCAGCAGATCGCCGAACACGCCGACTACGCCCGGCCGAACCTGTTCGTCAATACGCCCGACATCCTGCATGAGAGCCTGCAGCACGGCGGTCCCGGCATGTTCGCGATCCGTGCCGTGTTGGCATCCACGATGAGTTCTACGTGGGGCGTGTACTCGGGGTTCGAGCTGTTCGAACACCGACCGGTTCGGGAAGGCAGCGAGGAGTACCTGAACTCTGAGAAGTACGAGCTGCGGCCCCGTGACTTCGACGCCGCACTGACCGACGGCGAATCGCTTGAGCCATTCCTGACCCGGCTCAACGAAATCCGGCGCGTACACCCGGCGCTGCACGAGTTGCGCACCATCAAGTTTCACCACCCCGACAACGATGCGCTGCTGGCCTACAGCAAGTTCGACCCTGCGACCGGTGATCAGGTGCTTGTGGTGGTGACGCTGAACGCATTCGGGCCGGAAGAGGCCACGCTCTGGCTCGACATGGGCGCGCTGGGGATGGAGCCCTACGACCGCTTCTGGGTGCGTGACGAGATAACCGGAGACGAATACCAATGGGGGCAATCGAATTACGTCCGCATCGATCCGACCCGTGCGGTGGCCCATGTGCTGAACATGCCCCAGGTTCCGGCCGACCAACGACTCAACCTACTGCGTAGGGAGTGACGAGATGACGCAGACCAACCAACTCACCAGTCCACACCTGCGGCCACACACGGCCGACCTCAACCGCCTGCTGGCAGGTGAACACCACGACCCCCATTCGATTCTGGGTGCACACGAGTACGGCGATCACACCGTGATACGTGCGTATCGACCGCATGCGATCGAGGTGGCGGCGGTCGTCGGCGGTGAGCGCTATGTGTTCCAGCACATTGAGGCAGGCCTTTTCGCGGTCGCGGTGCCGTTCACGAATCTGGTGGATTACC
>DASQCE010000288.1:0-4495 GCA_035634855.1 Mycobacterium sp. | reverse complement strand
GCGCCTCGAAGACGGCGCCGCACTGCTGATCTGCAAATGTGGTAAAGCCAGCGTGAGTGTTCACCCATGCCAGTAACCCACGAATCGCTTTGCAGCCCGAGGCCTTCGGCCTCAGCTAGCCCCCATACCGTCTACAGATGTGGTGAGCTTTTTTTAAATCACGTCGACTTACTAACAATAAATAATAAAAATCAATAGACCGCTAAAGCAGAACTAATAATCGTCTTCAACGACGACGACACCACCTTTGAGATGATGCCCCCCTAAGGAGGAGGTGTAGTTCCCCCCGCCTCCCCGATCCCCGTCGCGCGAATCAACACCGGGCCGAGGGGCAGTCTTCGCTTGCCGAAAGGGGTCAGATTTCAGTGCTGTTGACACGCGATTCTGCCGTCTTCGAAGCGCCCATGCCGAACGTCGACGCCATCGCGGTAACCCCTACACCCCAACACGGCAAACACTTTGGCGCTGCGCCCGTGGAGCAGAGATTTGGGGTTTCGTCGGCCTGTCAGGCCAGGTGAGTGCATCGGGCTTGGGACTGACAGGACCATGTCGATCACGGCGTCGGGGTGCGAAGGTACTCATACAGACGGTCGCGTCGGTGACGGGCTGGTTGGGCCGCCCCGGAGGGGACACACCACCGGGATTGATTTGGGGTACGCATCGATCCCGCAGGGACGGTTCCTAGCGGAGTGTTCGGCCGCGGTAACCGGCACTGAAGTTATTGAATGGAGACGGAGGCGCGCAGCTGATGCACCCATCGTCGACCGTACGGCCCTGGGTTTGGATACTACGGCTGCTCGCCGTCACGGTCATCTTCCTCGCCGCATGCAGCAGCTCGACCAACTCCGGCTCGACCAGCACCACCGCGGCACCCACCACCTCCATGGCCCCGGTCACGGCAGCCGGCGCGGATCTACCGGCACTCGTCCGAAAGGTAGAGCCCTCGGTCGTCACGGTGCTCACCACGAGCGGCCTGGGCAGCGGCATTGTCTATAAAGCCGACGGCACCATCGTCACCAACGCGCACGTGGTCGCCGGCGTGCAGGACGTCACCGTAGCCCTCGCCGACGGGCAGCAAGTGCCGGGAAAGGTTCGCGCCGCCGATGAGGCTTCTGACGTCGCTGTCATCCAAGCCAACCGTACGGGCCTGCCCGCTGCGACATTTCAGAAACCGCTGCCGCAGGTCGGTGAACTCGCCATAGTCCTGGGCAGCCCGCTGGGATTCGAGGCCACGGTCACATCCGGCATCATCTCGGGACTACACCGCCAGATCCCCGGGTCGGCTTCCGCCGGCGCACCGCTGGTAGACCTAATCCAGACCGACGCCGCCATCTCGCCGGGTAACTCTGGGGGTGCGGTAGTCGATGCGCAAGGAGAAGTTGTCGGTATGAGCGTGGCCTACATTCCGCCGGCCGCGGGTGCGGTAGCCCTCGGTTTCGCCATCCCGGCCGCCACCGTCGTCGACGTCGCCGACCAGCTGCTGGCCACCGGGACCGCCCGCCACGCCTATATCGGTATTCAGCCCGCCACCCTGACCCCAGAAATCGCCCGGCTGCTGGGAATCAACCGCACCAGTGGTGTGGTCGCCATGCAGGTCGCGGCGCCAAGTCCGGCAGCCGAGGCAGGGATCCAACCGGGCGACATCGTCATCACGTTCAACGGTCAGGAAACCGCGACGGCGGAGGATCTTATAGCGGCACTTCGCGGCACCAAACCGGGCGATCGCGTCCAGTTGACCGTGCTACGCGGAGCCAACACCCAACAGATCACGGTCACAGTGGCGGAGCGCGCCGCCACCTAGCGCCGATCTTCCCGTGCGCCCATCTGACTGATGTCTCCCACGACCGGTCCGCACGTTGCGAACGACTCAGTCTTAGATGTCACCGCTGGCGCCCGGTCCGCCGCCGCCGTCATCAGACACACCCCTGCACGCGGATCACTCGACGCCGTCGACCGTGCCGACACGCGCGGGGAATGTCTGAATACCAGAGCAGGGGTGGAGTAGTGGTCCCTGACCCGCTCTCAACCAGGTCGCGAAGGACGCCCGGCCTGGCCCGCACGCACGGCAGAAAAGTTGCGCACGGTGCTGTGGGGCTGGGCCGGCAAGCCCGTCGACGATGCGGCGCTGGAGGAGGTGGCACGGGTGCGCGAGGCGTTGCGCGGTAACTTGGGTGAGCCGCTGTGCGGGCACCTCACCGGCCAGAGGTGGACGGGCTGCACGCCAGAGTCGTTGCGCTGCTGGATAATCCGGTGATGCCGACACCGACCGGCAGCGGCCGATCTCGTGGCCCGCGTTTCTGACGGTTACGTGTCGCTGACTGCTGCGACGATCTCAAAGAGTTCCGTCAGCCCGGCTTCGGCGAGCCCAGTCCCGACAGGGTGTCCGTGCACCCCGACGAGGCAGAACGAGATATCGGATTCGCCGGCCTGCGTCGCCGCGGATACCAGGGCATCGATTCCCTCGGCGTCGATGCGGTTCACCCCGGACAGATCGAGCGCCAACAGCGCCGGCGATCGGTTCAGTTCAGTGGCCACGACCCGGCGCATCGTCGCGCTTGCTCCGTGGAGCAGGTCACCGCTCACATGTATGACGCTCTTGTCCGTCGGGGATCGCTTCACATCGACGGTGACGGAGCAGGTTTGTGTTTGTCTTCCTTCCGCTGGATCGTTCACTTCACCCTCCCGGTGCGCATCTTTGTGGCGTCAGCGGAATCCATCGATGACAGAATGGGATTAGCCCCGGAGGCCAGATTTGCATGGAGCTAATAGTGGGAAGGCGGGGCTCGGCCCCACACCGGCCCGGCGGATCGAAAAACACCGTTGAGGGTAGGCACGCCGCAACAGGATGCGGACGCCGCAAGCTGTTGCTCCGCTAGATCTTCCGAAGTGCGTTCCCTGGTTTCTATGACCTGTGAGGCCGAACCGGCCTGGCGAGATTGCACCTGCGGGTCCGGTTCGGAGTCGCCGACGAAGTGCGAACGTCAAGTGTCGGCCTGATCGGGCCAGTCTGGATCTACGGACCGGAGGTAACGCGTGACCCATCCGTCGGGTATTCCGGTGTTCGAACGGTTCTTCCGCTCGGTCGCAAGCATCAACATCGACAAGAACGACATGCGTCGCTTCCGGGAGTTCGTCGACGAGCAGATCGACGACATTGCCATCGCCGGGCGCAACTCGGCCAAGTGGAACGGGCGTGACGTGATTGCGGCGCAGGACCTTCCGATCACCAAGGGCGTGCAGGAGCGAATGCGCGAGTTCGACAAGCTCGAGGAGGCCGAGGAGATCCGCGAGTTGCTGCGCCAGGTGGTGCGGCAACCACCGGGGGACGTTACGTTCGCCGAGGACACCGAGCAGCTGCTGCCAGAGCTGTTCGGCGGGTTGAGCATCGCGCTGGCCCGGTCGTTTCGCGTCGTGGACGCGACGGTGTCCAACCCGTCGACTGAGCATTGGAACCGGGTGTTCACGCTATTCCGGCTGATGTTCTGATGCCGACCGTCCCCACCGATCGTGAGTGACCCCAGCGTGTGAAATCGCGGGCCTGAAATCGTCCCGACAGTGCGAGGCGCCCGGCCGTTTCGACGGGGCAGTCTTTGACAACAGCCGCTGATGAATTAGAAGAGGAGCTGACATGACTCTGTCTGTGAAAGGTTCTGCTGGTCAGGCGCAGTGGCGCCCGTTGCGCGAGTTCGAGAATCTCTATGCGCAGATGGATCGGCTGGCGCAGTCGGTGTTAGGTGGCCTCACCGGTGACGGTGCCTGGTTGCCGGCGGCCGACGTCGTCGAGACCGACAGCGCGTATGTCATCGAGGTCGAGCTTCCTGGTGTGCGGCGCGAGGACGTCGATGTCAAGCTGAACGGCAACGAGTTGGTGGTAACCGATGAGGTGAAGGAGCGCAAGCGCGAAGGTATGTTCCGCCGCCGGACCCGGCGGGTCGGTGAGTTCGAGTTTCGTGTCACGTTGCCGGGTTACCTTCGGGACGGCGACATCGAGGCGTCCTTGGCGTATGGCGTGCTGAAAGTCTATGTACCGAAGGCCGAGAGCACCAAGTCAAGCAAGATCACGGTGAGTGAGTCGGGCGACGGCTCACCCTAGACACCCGTCGCAGCCGGTTTTCCGGTCAGCCATCAGGGTTCAGGAAGCGCCACGCCCGCGTCGCGGCGTGCAGGTTGAACCGGGTATCGACGTTGCGGAGGTCGTGGCCGGTGAGCTCAGCGATGCGCGCCAGCCGATAACGCAGCGTGCTGCGATGGATGTGCAGTGCAGCCGCGGATTCGTCATAATTCCCACCGCACTCCAGGTAGTCGCTCAGGGTCATCACCAGCTCTGAGTTCTTGCTGTCGTCGTAATCCAGGAGTGTGCCAAGCCATTCGCGCACGAAACTTTCGACCTCGCCGCCGCCATGGGCGGCGTCGATGAGGCGATAGAAACCGAGTTCGTCGAACGCCGCCGCGCCCTCCGGGTTCACCGAGCGCAGTCGGATATTGAGGGCGCGGC
>DASQCE010000287.1:0-3510 GCA_035634855.1 Mycobacterium sp. | reverse complement strand
CTCATCTTCCAACGACGGATCGTCGCCGGCCTGACGTCCGGTGCGGTGAAGGGATAGCTCCATGGCCGAAATTGTGTTGGACCGGGTGACCAAGAGTTACCCCAACGGCGCGACGGCCGTGAACGAGCTGTCGATCACGATCGCCGACGGCGAGTTCATCATTCTGGTCGGCCCGTCCGGCTGCGGAAAGTCAACCACGCTGAACATGATTGCCGGCCTCGAGGAGATCTCGTCGGGCGAACTGCGCATCGGCGGTCAGCGGGTGAACGAGAAGGCGCCCAAGGACCGCGACATCGCGATGGTGTTCCAGTCCTACGCGCTGTATCCGCACATGACCGTCCGGCAGAACATCGCCTTCCCGCTGACGCTGGCCAAGGTGAAGAAGGCCGAGATCGCGCAGAAGGTAGAGGAGACCGCGAAAATCCTTGACCTGAGCGATTTCCTGGATCGCAAGCCCGCCCAGTTGTCCGGCGGCCAGCGCCAGCGGGTGGCGATGGGGCGCGCCATTGTGCGCGATCCCAAGGCGTTCCTGATGGACGAGCCGCTGTCGAACCTGGATGCCAAGCTGCGTGTGCAGATGCGCTCGGAGATCGCCCGGCTACAGAATCGGTTGGGCACCACCACCGTTTACGTCACTCATGACCAGACCGAGGCGATGACACTGGGGGATCGGGTGGTGGTGCTGCTTGCCGGTGTGGCCCAGCAGGTCGGCACACCGGAGGAGCTGTACAACAGCCCGGCCAACCTGTTCGTTGCGGGCTTCATCGGCTCGCCGGCGATGAACTTCTTCCCCGCCACGCTGACCGACGTCGGTGTGCGCCTTCCGTTCGGTGAAGTCACGCTCACTCAGGAGGTGCACGACTTGCTGGCGCGGCACCCGAAGCCCAACGGCGTGATCGTCGGCGTGCGCCCGGAGCATCTCGAGGACGCCACGCTGATCGACACCTACGCGCGGATCCGCGCACTGACGTTCCAGGTGACGGTCGACTTCGTCGAATCGCTGGGTGCCGACAAGTACGTCCACTTCAAGACCGAAGGCGCGGGCGCGCAGGCCGCCCAGTTGGCCGAGCTTGCCGCCGACTCCGGCGTCGGTGAAAACGAATTCGTCGCACGGGTTTCCACTGAGTCGAAGGTGACGCCGGGTCAGACAATGGAGCTGGCGTTCGACACCTCCAAGATTGCGATCTTCGACTCGGACACCGGGGTCAACCTGACGATCGAACCCACCGGCTCGCAGGACCCGACGCCCGCACCCGTCCCGGCATCCGAACCGCCTGCAGCACCGGCGCTTGCACGACAGAGCGAGCCATCACCGTCAAGCGACCAGACACCGCCGCCTGCCGAGTGATCGACGTCCTGGCGGCGGTCCGCGCGCACCTGCGTGAGCACTTCGCCCGGGCCGGGAGCACCGCGGAACCCGACGAAGCCAGTGTGACGTTCCTCGGTACCGAACGCGTCGATGTGTTGCGGTTCGGTCCCGACGACACCGGCATCAGTAGTTATGTGTCGCTTGGCTGTTCGCGCCATCCGATGTTTGATCCAACCGAGATGGTGACCGATGCGCTGCACGGTCCGCGCGCCGAGGTCGTCGTCGCGTTGCGAGGCCCGTCGCCTACGGGCCTCGCCCGCTCCGTGGCCATCGTGGCCGCTGCACCCGCCGTCGAAGGCCTGATACTGGAACCCGACGCGCTCATCGACCTCGAGTCGCCGCTGTGGGATTCGGCACCGTTTACCGCATTCCTGTTGGGCCGCAGCGACATTGACGACGTGCCGCTGACCGCACCGTTGCCACCTGTCGCCGTGCTGTCGGCCACCCCCATCACGGCAACAGAGGCGGCGTGGGTGCGTCTCAAGGGTGCCGACGCGATGCGCGAGGCGTGGCAGCAGGACGGTGTCGACGTCCTCGACCAGTGGCGATCCGCGTCGCGACCGAGCTAGGTTCCCACGCGCGAACGTTCCTTACCGCTCGAAAATCGGCCAAAATTTCAAGTGGTAAGGAACGTTCGGCGAAATCAGAGCCAGTGGTTGCGCCGGAAGGTCCGGTACAACAGCGTGCACACGAAGAGCATCAACCCCAGGGCCGCCGGATAACCCCACACCGCGTGCAATTCGGGCATGTGATCGAAATTCATCCCGTAGATGCCGGCTATCGCGGTCGGCACCGCCGCGATAGCCACCCACGCCGAGATCTTGCGCATGTCGACGTTCTGCTGCATCGCGACCTTGCCGAGCGCGGCCTGTACTAGCGAACTGAGCAACTCGTCGTAGCTGGTGATGCGGTCTGAGGCCTGGATGTTGTGGTCGAGCACGTCGCGCATGTATCGCCGGACCTCGATCGAGATCAGGTCGTTGTGGTCGGTGCCCATCCGCTGCAACGCCAGCGTTAACGGGTTGACCGCACGCCGAAGCTCGACGACCTCCCGCTTGAGCAGGTAGATGCATTCGATGTTGGTCTGCGTCAACGGCGAGAAGATGTCTTCTTCCATCGTGTCGATGTCGGTTTCCACCAGATCCGTGACGTCGAGGTAGCTGTCCACGACGTGATCGGCGATCGCATGCATGACCGCATAGGGACCCAGCTTCAGGAGCGCCGGCGAGGCTTCCACTTGCTTGCGCACGGTCGCCAGCCCGCTGTGCTCGCCATGGCGAACCGTGACCACGAAATCGGGACCGACGAAGATCATGATCTCGCCCGTCTCGACGATTTCGCGGGCCAGGGCAACGGATATGTGCTCTACGTAGTTGACGGTCTTGAGGACCAGGAACAACGTCTTGTCGTAGCGCTCCAGCTTGGGCCGTTGATGCGCGTGCACGGCGTCCTCCACGGCGAGCTCGTGCAAGCAGAACACGTCGGCCACCGCCTGCATCTGGTGTTCGTCGGGTTCGTGCAGGCCGATCCAGACGAAGGCTTCGTTACCCTCGCGTTCCAGGTCGTGCACCTTGTTCAGAGCGGCGGCGTGCGTGTACTTGCCGGGCAATCGGTGGCCGTCCAGGTAGACGCCGCAGTCGACCATGGCCCGCGCAACTGGGACGTGAATGGACTTTGCGTCGGGGTGGGTGGCTTTGGTCCGGACGACTGGTCGAAGTGACGGCGGCAACGCGCGAAACGATGGCATCTCGAACCTCCCGTCACGGCCGGGCATTCGTGAGAAGGCCCTGGTAAATGCTACGCGTCGGACCGGAGGTTGACCGCGCGGCCGGGTGCGCTAGTTTCGTCCCGAACCCAACTCTGTCCAAGGAGCATCCGACGTGAGCACAACTCCCCTCAAGATCGCCGTCACCGGTGCCGCCGGCCAGATCGGCTACAGCCTTTTGTTCCGCCTCGCGAGCGGATCGCTGCTCGGCCCCGACCGCCCGATCGAACTGCGTCTGCTCGAAATCGAGCCGGCCCTCAAGGCGCTCGAGGGTGTCGTGATGGAGCTCGACGACTGCGCGTTCCCGCTGCTGGCCGGCGTGGAGATCGGCGCGGACGCGAACAAGATATTCGACGGCACGAATCTGGCCCTGCTG
>DASQCE010000286.1:0-4272 GCA_035634855.1 Mycobacterium sp. | reverse complement strand
TGACGGTCAGCTTGCCATCGCCGAGCACCTTGACCAACGCGTTCTTGCGCACCGCACCCGCGGCCACCAGCTCGTCGACACCGACATCGCCGCCCTTGGGGAACAGCTTGTTGATGTCGCCGACGTTGACGACCTCGTACTCGGTGCGGAACCGGTTGCGGAAGCCCTTCAGCTTCGGCAGCCGCATGTGGATCGGCATCTGGCCGCCCTCGAACGTCGCTGGGACGTTCTTGCGGGCCTTGGTGCCCTTCGTGCCGCGACCGGCGGTCTTGCCCTTGGAGCCCTCACCGCGACCCACACGGGTCTTCGCGGTCTTCGAGCCCGGTGCGGGCTTTAGATCGTGAAGCTTGATCGGCGTCATTTCGACTCCACCGCCTCAACTTGTACGAGGTGATGCACGGTCTTGATCAGGCCGCGCGTCTGCGCGTTGTCCTCACGGACCACGGACTGACGGATCTTCCGCAGCCCCAGCGTCCGCAGGCTTTCACGCTGCTTCCAGCGCGCACCGATGGTGCTGCGCACCTGGGTGATTTTCAGCTCGGCCATGGTTATGCCGACCCTTCACGCGCAGCCGCCGCGGCGACCGTCTCGGCTTCCCGCCGCGCACGCAGCATGCCTGCCGGCGCCACATCCTCGATCGACAGCCCGCGTCGGGCCGCGACCTCTTCCGGACGCTGCAGCAGCTTCAGCGCGGCAACGGTGGCGTGCACCACGTTGATCGCGTTGTCGCTACCCAGCGACTTGGCCAGGATGTCGTGCACGCCGGCGCATTCCAGCACCGCACGCGCGGCGCCGCCGGCGATCACACCGGTACCCGGGCTGGCCGGACGCAGCATGACCACACCGGCGGCCGCCTCACCCTGCACTGGGTGGACGATCGTGCCGCCGATCAGCGGAACCCGGAAGAAGCCCTTGCGAGCCTCCTCGACACCCTTGGCGATCGCGGCAGGAACCTCCTTGGCCTTGCCGTAGCCGACACCGACCATCCCGTTGCCGTCACCGACGATCACCAGCGCGGTGAAGCTGAACCGCCGACCGCCCTTGACGACCTTGGAGACGCGGTTGATCGCGACGACCCGCTCGAGGTAGTTGCTCTTCTCCCCGCTGTCGCGGCCACCACGGCCACCACGGTCGTCGCGGCGCCCACGGCCCTCGCGGTCACCGCGCGAGCCTCGGCCGTCGGATTGCGCCGGCCCGGCACCAGATGTTGCCTGCTCGGCCATCATGCAGTCCTTCCGTTGTCAGTCATTAGAACTTCAGGCCGCCTTCGCGCGCAGCGTCGGCCAGCGCCGCGATGCGGCCTCCGTAGGTGTAGCCACCGCGGTCGAACACGACCTCGTCGATGCCTGCGGCCTTGGCGCGTTCGGCGATGAGCTGTCCGACCCGCACGCTGTGGGCCTTCTTGTCTCCGTCGACCGCGCGCACATCGGCCTCGATCGACGACGCGGCGGCCAGCGTGGTGCCGTCGAGGTCGTTCACCAGCTGCACATGAATGTGCCGCGACGAGCGATTGACCACCAAGCGCGGCGTCTCCGCCGTTCCTTCGATCTTCTTACGCAGCCGGGCGTGTCGACGCAGCCGCGCGACCCGCCTGGCCGCCGAAACGTTCTGCCCCACCGGCTTACGCGCCGCGGACTCTGTTGTCTGCTGTGTTGTCTTAGTAGCCATGACCTATTTGCCCGTCTTTCCGACCTTGCGGCGGATCTGCTCGCCCTCGTAGCGAACGCCCTTGCCCTTGTACGGGTCCGGGCGGCGAAGGCGGCGGATGTTCGCCGAGATCTGGCCGACCTTCTGCTTGTCGATACCCGAGATCGAGAACTTGGTGGGCGTCTCCACCGCGAAGGTGATGCCCTCCGGGGCCTCGATCACGACGGGATGGCTGTAGCCGAGTGCGAACTCGAGGGTCTGACCCTTGAGCTGCACGCGGTAGCCGACGCCGAAGATCTCCATCTTGGTGGTGTAGCCCTCGGTTACACCTGTGACCAGGTTGGCCACCAAGGTGCGCGACAGCCCGTGCAGCGAGCGGTTGTGCCGCTCGTCGTCGGGCCGGGTCACCACGATCGCACCGTCGTCGTTGCGCGACACGGCGATCGGCTCGGCGACCGCCAGCTCCAGCGTCCCCTTCGGTCCCTTTACCGACACATTCTGGCCGTCGATCGTCACGTCGACCCCGGACGGAACCGGGACCGGCTGCTTGCCAATACGCGACATAGTTCTACTCCCCTATCCCGCTACCACACGTATGCGAGGACTTCGCCGCCCACGCCCTGTCGCGCCGCCTGACGGTCGGTGAGCAGACCCGACGACGTGGAGATGATCGCCACGCCGAGGCCGCCCAGCACCCGAGGCAGGTTGGTGGATTTCGCATAGACGCGCAGGCCGGGTTTGGACACCCGGCGCAGCCCGGCGATGCTGCGTTCACGGCTGGGGCCGTACTTCAGTTGCACCACAAGCGACTTGCCCACGCGGGCATCCTCGGTGTGGTAGTCGGAGATGTATCCCTCCGCCTTGAGGATCTCGGCGATGTTGGCCTTGATCTTCGAGTGCGGCAGGGCCACCTCGTCGTGGTACGCCGAATTGGCGTTTCGCAGACGTGTCAAGAAGTCTGCGATCGGGTCCGTCATAGTCATGACAGCCGGTTCACCTTCCTCGCGGCGGTTCCCCTATCAGGGCCTGCCGCAACCTTTTCCGATGTGGTCTGTGGGTCTGTGTCTGTCTGCTGTTACCAGCTGGACTTCTGGACGCCGGGCAGTTCGCCGGCGTGCGCCATCTCGCGTAGGCAGATGCGGCACAGCCCGAACTTGCGGTAAACCGCGTGCGGGCGACCGCACTTGTTGCAACGCGTATAGGCGCGCACCTTGAACTTGGGCTTCTTGTTGGCCTTATTGACCAGAGCCTTCTTTGCCATCTGTTCAGTTCTCCTTGAACGGAAAGCCCAGCGCCCGCAACAGCGCTCGTCCTTCGTCGTCGTTCGTCGCCGAGGTGACGACGGTGATGTCCATGCCACGGGGCCGGTCGATGGAGTCCACGTCGATCTCGTGGAACACCGACTGCTCGGTCAGCCCGAAGGTGTAGTTGCCGGTGCCGTCGAACTGCTTGGGCGACAAGCCGCGGAAGTCGCGGATACGCGGCAGTGCGATCGAGATGAGCCGGTCGAGGAACTCCCACATCCGGTCGCCGCGCAGCGTCACGCGCGCGCCGATCGGCATGCCCTCGCGCAGCTTGAACTGCGCGATCGACTTACGGGCCTTACGGATCTCCGGCTTCTGCCCGGTGATCAGCGAGAGATCGTTCACGGCGCCGTTGATCAGCTTGGCGTCGCGGGCGGCGTCGCCAACGCCCATGTTCACGACGACCTTCACCACACCGGGGATCTGCATGACGTTGTCGAAGCCGAACTCTTTTTGCAGCGCGTCGCGAATCTCTTCGCGGTAGCGGTGCTTGAGGCGGGGCAGTGTTTTCTCGGTGGCTTCTGCAGTCGTCATCTCAGATGTCCTTGCCATTGGTCTTCGCGACGCGGACCTTCTTGCCGGTCTCGTCGTCGACGCGGAGGCCCACGCGGGTCGGCTTGCCGTCGGAGTCGAGCAGCATCACGTTGCTGACGTGAATCGGCGCCTCCTGGGTGACGATGCCGCCGGAGGCCGCTCCGCGCTCAGTGCGGGAAACGGGGGTGTGCTTCTTGATCCGGTTCACACCTTCGATAAGCACCTTGTTGCGGTCCGGGTATGCCACCAGGACCTTGCCCTTGGCGCCCTTGTCCTTGCCGGAGATCACGAGCACCGTGTCACCCTTGTGGACGTTCATTTACAACACCTCCGGGGCGAGCGAGACGATCTTCATGAAGCGCTTCTCGCGCAGCTCCCGGCCGACCGGGCCGAAGATGCGCGTGCCACGCGGATCGTTATCGGGCTTGATGATGACGGCGGCGTTCTCGTCGAACTTGATGTAGCTGCCGTCGGCGCGGCGGCGCTCCTTGACGGTGCGCACCACTACGGCCTTGACCACCTCGCCGCGCTTGACGTTGCCGCCGGGAATGGCGTCCTTGACGGTGGCCACGATGATGTCGCCGATGCCGGCGTAGCGCCGCGACGAGCCGCCGAGCACGCGGATGCACAAGATCTCCTTGGCGCCCGTGTTGTCGGCGACCTTGAGCCGCG
Source organism: Mycobacterium sp. (assembly GCA_035634855.1). Classification (GTDB taxonomy): domain Bacteria; phylum Actinomycetota; class Actinomycetes; order Mycobacteriales; family Mycobacteriaceae; genus Mycobacterium. The sequence continues at coordinate 115 of DASQCE010000286.1, read as the reverse complement.
ATTCCTGCTGAATCACTCGATCTCCTCGACCTGGTTAAAGTGTGCACGGCAGATGCCGACCTGACGTGCGCGGTCTTGCTGTTTCCGAAGGGCACGCAGGGCCTATCCGAAGGAT
>DASQCE010000285.1:0-10800 GCA_035634855.1 Mycobacterium sp. | reverse complement strand
CCGGTGTGTACGGCACATTGATCGTCGCGTTCGCCTCCGGGGCGTTGATCGGCGCGTATGCCAGCCGGGCATGGGGTGTGCACGCGATCTGGCTGCCTGCCGGGTTCCTTACCGTCACCCTCTGCTTGTTCATCATCGATGAGCGGCACCTGCGGTGAACTACCATCCAGACATGATCCGGGCGCCGATGGTTCTGGCCGGTGCGGTGGTGCTGACCCTCGCCGGAAGCGCGGTAGCCGGCGCCGAGCCGAGCCCGTCACCGTGTTCATACAGGCTGTCCCCGCCACAGGTCGTGCAACTATCCGGAACCAACGCGGTAACGGCGACGCTGTCACCCGCCTCGTGCGACCGTTCCGTTGCGTATCTCACCGTCGCGTGCGTGCAATTGCAGGGCAGCGACGGTCCAGGCCAATGCCAGCAGCAGAATGGAATTCTGACGGCGCAAGTGTTCTACCAGCCGTACCGGCCCGAAGCTACCTACATCGCCACCGGAACGGGGTGCGCCAACACCGGCAATCCGCGGCAGCCCGTCTGCCAGCCGATGGGCCCGCTGACGGCGACCCTGTAGAGGTCAGGCGCCACGGGCGCCGACGCCCGGCGCCAGAAACTGGACGTCGGCGCCGGGATCGAAGCGGTAGCCGCGGCCGCGGATCGTGGTCAGCACCCTCGCGTGCGGGCCGAGCTTGACGCGCAGCCGCCGCACATGCGTATCCACCGTCCGAAGGGAAACGCCGCCGCCCGTTGCCCGGTCGTGCCAGACGTCGCGCATGAGCTCCGCGCGTGATATCGGCCGCCTCGGCAGCGCCGCGAGGTAACACAGCAGCTCGAATTCGCGGTAGGTCAGCCGCACCCGCTCGCCATCGATGCGCACTTCGCGGTTCAACCGGTCGATCGTCAAGCCTTCTGTCCGGGCCGCCTCGGCCATCGGCAGGCCTGCCGAGTGGATTGCGGAGACCACCGCCTTGCGAGCACGCACCCCTGGCAACGAGCGTGCGATCAGCCCGCCGAACTCGTCGGCCAGTTGCGCTGCACGACTTGGCAATTCCGCCGACCCGGCGGGGACGTCGAGAACGAGCACCACCCGCACGGTGGCAGCCGGTGGCCTCGCGGGCCGCGTTGCCGCTTGGTACACCCGGTTACTGTCGCGTCCCGGCGGCGGCGGGGACAGGGTTTGCGTCGGCATGAACGCAACTCAGAACGCCGCCAGCACCTGCCCGGCGTAGGTGGTCGTGATGAACTTGCGGGTGGACTCGCAGTTCAACGCCTCGGCCAGCGCACGGACACCGAAACTCTCGCAGGTGTCCGGACGTGCCACCAGGTACTCCGCATAGGCCGGATCGCCGCGATCGCAATACAGCGCGCTGCCGGTGTCGACGCCCCATTCCATCGCCTGGTTGCCGAAGAGGAACACCACATCGAAGTCCGCGCGAACGCCGCCCAGCAGCCAGCTGGTGAGCTCCTTGAACACGAGTCGCCGCGGATTGGACCGCACGTCGCCGACGGTGGCCAGGCACCGTCGTGCAGGCGCGCATTCGATCAGCCCCAGCCGATCGAGCATCATCAACGACCGGTCCACGTTCACCGGGTCCGACGGCAGCGCAACCTCGGCGTAATCGGGAATCGTGTCGACGTCGGGGATCGACGTCGAGTACAGCCCGAACGGCTCGATATGGACCGGCGCCACCGGCACCAACCGGGTGCCGGTGCGACGGTTGAAATCGTCGAGGAACGGCAGGTACTGGAAGAAGTTCGCGTGCAACCGGCCAGCGACCAGCAGGTTGTTGGGCTCGTCGAAGCTCTCGAAGATCTCGATCTGCAGGTCGATCTCGCGGACGGCCAGCGGCTCGCGTACGAAATCGAGGATCTCCGCATGAGGCACCGGGGTAGCGCCGACGCGCAGCGGTCGCTTGCCCTTGGCGCCGACGGCGCGCACCGAGCTGCTCACCGCCCGAAGACTACCGACGCTCGCGTATGCCGCAAGCCCGCCGGGTCGGCGAATGTGTCCAATTGTTACAACGTATGACTCACGGTGACTCCAGATGTGGTGCCGCCCACGACGTTCCCCCTATCGTCGGGTAACTTCCATCGACAGGACGGTTACCCATGTCCGAAACCACCGCCACCCCAGAGGCTTTGGGGGCGCAGCCACCGGCACCGGTACGCCAGCTGAAGGGCAACCTCGGCGTGCCGTCGATCGTTTTCATGGTCGTCGCCGCGGCGGCGCCACTCGGCGTGATCGGCGGCGTGGTGCCGCTCGGTCTCGCCTCGGGTAATGGCGCTGGCTTCCCGGCGACATTCATCGTATCGACGGTGATACTGCTGTTCTTCGCCGTCGGATTCACGGCGCTGACGCCGTATGTCGAAGAGGCGGGGGCGTTCTTCTCGTATGTGCGTAAGGCATTGGGATTCCCCGCAGGTATCGGCATCGCGTTCGTCGCGCTGGTGAGCTATGTGGCGATCGAGGCGGGGGTGTACGGCCTACTCGGCCCGGCGGGCGGCGCTGTCGTCGAGTTGTTCGGCGGCCCGGCGCTGCCGTGGTGGCTGTTCGCGGCTCTCGCCTTCGCGGTGACCACGTTCCTCGGCTACCGCAACATCCAGCTCTCCAGCCGAGTGCTTGCGGTGCTGCTGACCGCGGAGATCGCCATCGTGTTGGTGCTCGACGCCGTCATCGTGGCGCAGGGCGGCGACCACGGCCTGTCGAATGGCATCGTCAACCCCAGCGCGATCTTTTCCGGCTCCGTTGGTATCGGCCTGCTGTTCGCGCTGATCAGTTTCGTCGGGTTCGAGGCAACTGCGATCTTCCGCGACGAGGCCCGCACCCCTGAGCGCACCATTCCGCGCGCAACCTACGCCGCGCTGATCCTCATCGGCGTGTTCTACGCGTTGACCAGTTGGGCGCTGGTTTCCGGGTGGGGCGACGTGGAAGCGGTCAGCCGAGCCACCGATTCGGGTAGCACCTTCCTCTCCGACACCGCGCAGCGCTACATCGGCGTCGCCGGCAACGACATCATCACGGTGCTGTACTTCACCAGCCTGTATGCCTGCATCCTGTCGTTCCACAACGTCGCGTCGCGCTATGTCTTCGCCTTGTCGCAGCGCGACGTCCTGCCCGAGTCGCTGAGCTACCCGCACACCAAGCACGGCTCACCGCACCGGGCGTCGCTGTGGATCTCCGGGGTCGTCGCGATCAGCATCGTGCTTGCAGTGGTTTTCAAGCTCGACCCGGCCGCGCAGTTCTATACCTGGTTCGCCGGCGCCACGACGGTCGGATTCGTCGTGCTGTTGATCGCCACATCGCTGGCCGTGCTGGTGTTCTTCGGCCGCGACCGGCGCGGCCACTCGCAGTGGCGCGTGCGCATCGCGCCCGCCCTCGGCCTTGTCGGACTCCTGGTTTCGCTGATCCTGATCCTTGCCAATCTGAAGGATCTGGTCGGCGGCTCAAGCATTCTCGCGTGGGTGATCCTCGGCCTGCTGATCGGCTCGTTCGCGCTCGGCGCCATCGTAGGGACCCGGGTTTCCGACAACACCGTTGCGGCATCATGACGCAGACGGTGGAGACGTCGGCACCCGAGCGAGACCTGCTGCGCGGTCTGGCCGACGGCTCGCTCGCCGAAATCGAAGTGGCATGGAGCGATCCGTTCGGCCACGCGCAGGGCAAGCGGATACCCGCCGCGCAGTTCCTCGACCGGGCTAAAGGGCACGGATTCGCCTTCTGTGAGGCATCGTTGGGCTGGAACACCGACGGCACTGTCATCGACGGGCTGGGGCTGACCAACTGGGACAGCGGCTATCCCGACGTGTTCGCGGTGCCCGACTTCGCCACGTTCCGGGCGCTGCCCTGGCGGCCAGGGGTCGGCCATGTCATCTCGGATGTCGTTGCACACGACCGCAGTCCGTCGCTGCTCGACCCGCGGGCCGTACTGAAACGGGTGCTCGCCCGACTGGCCGGGCTCGGCTACACCGCCAAGGTGGGCGTTGAACTGGAGTTCTATTTGCTGGAGCCCGACGGGTCACCGTTTCAGCACGACATCCACGCGTACTCGCTGGAGAACGCCAACGCACTCGATCCGCTGATCACCGATCTCAACGAAACACTCGGCGCGTTCACCAGATTGGAAGGCATCCAGACGGAGTACGGTCCCGGCCAGGTGGAGACCAACCTCGTCTACACCGACGCGCTGGAGGCCGCCGACGACGCGGCGCGACTGAAGTACGCCGCCAAGGAGGTGGCACGCAGGCACGGCAAGGTCGCCAGCTTCATGGCGAAGCCGTTCTCCGAGCACTCGGGCAGCTCCCAGCATCTGCACATCTCGTTGTGGCGCGACGGCGCACCGGCTTTCGCATCGGACGACGGCGCCGAGAATGACGTGGCGCTGCGTGCGATCGCGGGGCTCCTCGAGCACCTGCCGTCGATCACGCTGTTCGGGGCGCATTCGGTGAACGCCTACCGGCGGTTCGTGCCCGACTCGTTCGCGCCCGCGACCGTGACCTGGAGTCGCGACAACCGAAGCGCCGCGGTCCGTTCCCTGATCGAGGCCGATCCGGCCGCCACCCGCATCGAGTTGCGCAGCGGCGCATCAGACGCCAACCCGTACTGGTTGGTGGCCTCGGCACTGGCGGCGGTGGTCGCCGGGCTCGAGTCGGGGCGTCGGCCGCCGAAGTCCGAAGGCGGAAATCTGTACTTCACCGGCACGCCGCTGCCCGAGTCGTTGGGCGTCGCGATCGCTCTGGCCACTCAAGAAGACACGATCCTCGACATTCTCGGCGTGGAGTCGGTACACGACTTCGCGGCCATCGCCCGCAGTGAGTGGCAGCAGTATTCGAACCACGTCAGCGACTGGGAACGCCAGCGCTATCTGGCGAGTTCGTGAGCACGCCACGGTTCGGCGTCTGGGCGCCCGTCTACGGAAACCACGGCGCCCGCAACCATCCGGCCGACGCGCCGGACGCCGGATACCGCCGAAACCGGGACCTGTTGGTCCGCGCGGAGCAAGCCGGATTTGACTCGACGCTGTTGGCACAGCACGTCCTTCATCCCAGCAATGTCGAGGACGACGTGCTCGAGACGTGGTCGACGCTGGCCGCGCTGGCCGAAGCCACGAACCGAATCGAGCTCATCGGGGCGATCAAGCCGTTGCTGATCAATCCGCTGGTGTTCGCCAAGATCGCGGGCAACATCGCCGATATCTGTAGTGGACGACTGGCGATCAACGTCGTCAGCGGCTGGTTCCTGCCCGAACTCGAAGCGCTGGGCCTGGACGCCGCCGACCACGACGACCGCTATGCCTACACGCGCGAATGGCTGGCGACAGTGCTGGATTTGTGGACCGGCAAGCAGGTCGGCATCGGCGGCCGCGGCGGTCAGCCCGCGCTGGTTCGCCCGACGCCCGACGAACTGCCGCCGGTGTACGTCGGGGGGGAGTCCGAGCCAGCCCGTGCGCTGGCCGCACAGCACGCCGACGTGTTCTTCATCAATGGTCGGCCGCTGCCCGACACGGTCGATGTCATAGATGATCTACGTGCCCGTCCGCGCGACCGCGCGCCGTTGCGGTTCGGCCTGTCCGCCTTCGTGATCGCCCGCGAAACCGAGGCCGAAGCGATCACCGAGCGCGACCATCTGCAGTCGCTGATCGACGCCGAGCGACGGCCCGAGATCTCGTCGGGCACCGACCCGAACACCCAGATGTACAAGGTGCTTGCAGGCGCGAGCCGGATCGGATCCAATGGCGGCACGCTCGCCGGACTGGTCGGCAGCTACGGCCAGGTGATCGAACGCATCGAGGCATTCCATGCGGCGGGCGTCGAATTGTTCATGCTCCAGTTCCAGCCGCTCGATGCGGAGCTGGACCGGTTCGCGGACAAGATAATTCGGCATTTCCGCTGAAGTGCAGGAGATTTCCAGGAGATAACAGTGACCCTTGAAGTGGTCGGGGCCCGCCCCGCGTTTTCCGAAGAACCACTCGGTGGCTCGACCGCGGACCGGTTGGCCCGGTTACCCGCGATCGTCGACGAGATGCGCCGTGACGACGCCGCCGCCGAGCGGGACCGCGTGCTTCAGTACGGCGCCGTCGAGCAGCTGCGACACGCCGGGTTGCTCAGCCTTCGGGTGCCCGCCCGCTACGGCGGGCCCGGGGCGGGCACCCGCGACGTGCTGAGTGCCGTCATTCAGATCGCGCGGGGCAGTTCCAATGTGGCGCAATCGCTTCGGGCGCACTTCGGCTTCTCCGAGCGGCTGCTGAGCAATCGCGCTAGCGAGGCCGAAAGGGCGCAGTGGTTCCCGGTGGTGAACTCCGGACTGGTGTTCGGGAACGCGATCACCGACGCCAATGGCAAGGCGCCGGGAAGTTCTGACACCACGCTGTTCGCCGATTCCGAAGGGGTGTTGCGGCTCAACGGCTACAAGTTCTATTCCACCGGAACCCTGTTCGCTGACGTCATCGCCGTCTCCGCGATCGACGCCGACGGCAGGGACCTGCAGGCGATCGTGCCGACCGACCGGCACGGGGTGGAGCTCTACGACGACTGGGACGGTTTCGGCCAGCGGCTCACCGCCAGCGGAGGGACGCGGTTCACCGATGTCACCGTGAATCCGGTCGAGGTGATCACGGTGTCCGACGGCAAGCACCTCGGCCATTCAACCGCCTTCCTGCAGCTGTACCTGGCCGCAGTGGCGGCAGGCATCGCCCACGGCGTGCTCGATGATGCGGTGGCGTACGTGCGGGAGAAGGCGCGCCCCGCTTCGCACTCGCTGGCGGACTCCGCGTCGGGTGATCCGTTCATCCTTGCGGCGGTGGGCGATATCGCCGCCAACGCAGCCGCGGCCGAAGCGCTGGTGCTCACCGCCGCCGCCGCGATCGACGCCGTGGTTGACGACGGGCGACAGGCCGATCCCGATGCACTGGCCGAGTTGTCGGTCACCGTCGCCAAGGCCCAGCTGGTTGCGGAACGACTCACGCTCACGGCGGCGGAACGATTGTTCGACACCGGGGGAGCGTCCGCAACTGCCCGCAAACTGAATCTGGACCGGCATTGGCGAAACACGCGCACCGTGGCAAGTCATAATCCGTTGGCCTACAAGGCCTATACCGCAGGCAACTACGCCGTCAATGGAGTGTGGCCGCCGGCGAACGGCTACTTCTGAGGGGCCGCGCAGAGCCGTCCAGACAGCGAATTTGGTGTTCTTTGAACCAATTCGGATCGAGAACCGTGTCTCTCCCGAGAGTCCAATCGAGAGGGGTCACGATGAAGAGATTCGGTTTGTTCTGGGCCGCCATGTGTCTCGCTGCGGCGTTGGCCACGGCATGCGGCGGATCGAGCAACTCCACCCAGGCGACGGGGACCGCAACCGCCACGGCCAGCGGCAGTGAGGCGACAAGCGCGCCCGCTTCCGCCAGCGCGGCCACCATCACGATCGCGAGCATGAACTACGGCGAACCCGTCACGGTGCCGCCCGGGGCCCAGATCGCGATCAAGAACAACGATTCGGTCGAGCATTCGGTCACGTCGGACACCGCAGGCAAGTTCACCGTCGACGTCGACGGCAACGAAGAGGGCACACTCACCGCGCCATCCGAACCGGGCGAATACGCGTTCCACTGCAAATATCACCCCTCCATGCACGGGACGCTGATCGTCAAGTAGTCGCGGAGGAGAACCTCTCCCATGCCGACTGGCGCGTCATGCCCAGTGCCGCGCCGATGCGAGCCCATGACACGCCGCGGTCGCGCAGTTCATGAACCCGATCGCGAAGCCCGGCCTCGATGTTGGCCGACGACGCTGCTATGAACGGAATCCGTTGCAGCAGTTCGTCATCCGACATTGCTGCCCACTCGGGCAGCGTCGGCGGTTCCACCTGCGTCGCCCCCGCCATGACGTCCACGCACAGGTTGACGCAGCCGTCGCAGATGTAGACGCCCGGACCCGCGACGAGCTTGGCGACGTCGGTGTGCAGCTTGCCGCAGAACGAACAGCGCATTTCTGACGTCTTCGTCGGCATCGCCCCTCCTTCGGTGTCAGGCATCTCCTGACATCTGTCAGGCTACACCTGACAAGGCTGGTCGGGCCTTCGTGTTTAAGTGCAGTCCAGGGAGGGCATCCGGCGAATTAGCGGGTTCGTCTATCACCGAGCGGCCCGACCGACCGAAGGAGTCGACGTGGATAGCAACAGTGCTGTATGGATCGTCATCGCCGTGGTGGCGGCCATCGTTGTGATCGCGCTCGTCGCGTTCCTGGCCCGAAGTGCACGCAACAAGCGCCGGCACGCGCAGGCCGAGGAGATGCGTCAAGAGATCGGGCAGAAGACCGAACACGTCGAGAAGCGCGAGGCCATCGCGGCCGAAACCGAGGCGAGGGCCCGGGCCGCGCAGGCCGAGGCCGAAGTCAAGGCCGCGGAAGCCGCCAGGCTGGCGGGCACCGCGCGCACCCATCGCGAGTCCGCGTCCACCTCGCGTGAAGAGCTGGACGCGCATCGGGAGCGCGCCGATGCTCTCGACCCCAAGCACAAGGACGACCAGGGCCCCAAGGACGATTTGCGTGAACCCGAAGCGACCGACGGCCGGCAGACGCAGGCCGAAACGCCGACCACCCGGCAGCGACACCGGTTGTGACACCTGCCGGCGCCCTCCCGGCGGTGCTGTTCGACGTCGACGGCACGCTGGTCGACTCGAACTATCTCCATGTCCATGCCTGGTACCGCGCATTCGACGAAGCCAACGTCGAGGTGGAAGCGTGGCGGATCCACCGGTCGATCGGGATGGACGGCTCCACGCTCGTCTCATCACTTGCCGAGGGCGCCGATGACGGAACCCGCTCGCGGCTGAAGGATCTGCATTCGCGGTACTACCAGGAGACCGTGCCGCTGTTGCGCCCGTTGCCCGGTGCACGTGAGCTGTTGAACGCGGTCGACGAGCTGGGCCTGCAAACCGTCTTGGCGACGTCTGCGCCCGAGGACGAGCTGTCGATTCTGCGCAAGGTGCTGGCGAGCGACGACCTCGTGTCGGCGGTGACGTCGTCGAATGACGTCGATACCGCCAAGCCGAAACCCGACATCATCGAGGTCGCGCTCGACCGCGCCGGGGTGGACGCCGATCACGCGGTCTTCGTCGGCGACACGGTGTGGGACGTCGAGGCCTGCGAGCGTGCCGGTGTGCCGACCATCGCGGTGCTCAGCGGTGGGGTGTCCCGCGGTGAACTCGAAACAGCCGGTGCACAAGCAGTTTTCGATAATCCTGGCGATTTGTGCCAGCACCTCGACAGTACGGCGATCGGAGCACTGGCCAAGGCGGTTCAGACCGCCTGATCAGCCCAGAAGTTGCCGGCACAACGTGCTGGCCAACCACTCCTTGAACCGGCTGGTGGACCAGCGCCTGACGCGAACCAGCCGATCGAAGAGCGCGGGATCCATCGCGAGCCAGACCAGATCGACGGCCTCCTGGTATGTGATGTCGGTCGCCAGCGCCTTCATGTCTCGAAGCGGGCCGACCACCTTGCGCGCGTCGTCAAGACGACGTCGCTGCAACTCCTCGGCGAGCTCACGCGCCGCGGGATCGATGCCGGCTGCCACCTCCAGCGCGCCGTAGAGCGCCCCGACGCGCGCACCGATCTCGGCAAGCATGCCCGCGAGCCCATCGAGAACTTGCCGTGGATCGGCCTGGTCCATCCACCGGCGGATGGCGGCGCGGTCGGACAGCGCGACGGCCTGGTCGTCGCCGGCAACTGCCCAATCCAACGCGAGCTTGAGCAGGTCGAGCTTGCCTCCGACCGCGGTGAACACGGTTTTGCGGCTGACGCCTGCGGCTTCGGCCACCGCGTCGATGGTCGTCGCCCCGTATCCACCCCCGACGAAGAGACGGGTTGCAGCGGCCACGATGGACCGCCGCGTCTCCTGCGCCTGGGCCGCCCGCAGCTCCGAGCGGTAATCGCGCTTGACAGAATCAGGCATTCTAGGTAACTCTGAGTGTATTCATTACATCTAAAGCTACCTCAATTTGGAGTGGATGTGCGAACCGTCGTCATCGGCACGGGTCCGACCGGCCTGTTCACCGCGATCGCGCTCGCGCGTCGCGGCCGTGCGGTGACAGTTGTCGACCGTGACCCCGGCCCTCCGCCGTCCGGTCCAGATACCTTCTGGCAGCGCAAGGGCGTCATGCAGTTCCACCACGCCCACACATTCCGCAGTCAGGTGGTCGAAGCGCTGCGGGCGGAGCTGCCCGACGTGCTCGATGACCTCGTCACCGCCGGCGCCACAATCGCGACCACCGCGGAGAATCGACCGGTGGCGCTGTTGTGCCGGCGGACGACGTTCGAGCGCGTGCTGTGGAACCGCGCGGCGGCGCAGCAGGGTGTCACGCTGCTGTGTGGTCATGTCGACGGGATCGAGCACGACCGCGGCAGGGCCGTCGGGGTGATGGTCGACCGCGGCCCGCTGCGCGCAGGTTTGCTGATTGACGCATCGGGCCGCTCGAGTCGGTTCACCGACGGAATCCGCCCGCCCGCCGAGGGCGGGGACTGCGGCGCGGTGTACGTCACTCGGCAATATCGGTTGCTCGACCGCGCCGACGCCGGTCCGATGAACTCACCGATCGGCTTGTCGCTGGGATTGTCGGGCTACTGGGCCATCGCGTTCCTCCATGACAACGGCGTCTTTTCGATCACATTCACCCATGCCGGGACCGACAAGCGGCTGCGCCTGCTGCGCCGTGACGAGGTGTTCGACGACGCCGTGCGCGCCATCCCGCTGCTGGGAGAATGGATCGATTCGTCACGCGCACAACCCATTTCGCGTGCCTTGCCCGGCGGGCG
>DASQCE010000284.1:0-3930 GCA_035634855.1 Mycobacterium sp. | reverse complement strand
GGCATAGGCGTTCAGCTTGGAGCCAAAGCCGCCGCCGACGTCGGGCGCGATCGCCCGCACCTTGGCCTCGCTCACCCCGCAGACGATCGCGAGGAACGTGCGCAGGAAGTGCGGCACCTGCGTCGAGCTGTGGACGACCAGTTCGTCGTTCGCGGTGTTCCAGTCGGCAACCACGCCGCGGGTCTCGATTGGGACGTGGATCAGGCGCTGGTTCCGGATCGTGTGCTCGACCACCACCTCGGCCTTCGAAAACGCGTCGTCGATACCGTCGGTCCTGTGCGTGAGCACGAGGGCGACGTTGGAGTCGAGCTCCTCGTGCACCTTCGGTGCGCCGTCGGCCCGGGCTGCCTCGACGTCGAGCACCGCGGGCAGCTCCGCGTAGCTCACCTCGACGGCGTCAGCCGCGTCGCGGGCGGCGTAGCGGTCGCCGGCGATCACGACGGCGATCGGCTCGCCCACGTGGCGGACGCGGCCCTTGGCCAAGGGCGGCCGCACCGGGTGGACCATGTTGCCGGTGGGGTTTGAGGCGCACGGGACGCCGGCGGCGAACTCCAGGTCGTCTCCGGTCAGCACCGCCGTGACGCCCGGCATGGCCGCCGCGGCGGCCGTATCGATCCTGGTGATGTCGGCATGCGGGAACTGGCTGCGCACGATCGCCATGTGCAGCATGCCGGGCAGCTTGAGATCGTCGACGAAGCGGCCACGGCCGGTGAGGAACTTGCGATCCTCCTTGCGTAGCGCCGCGACGCCGATTCCCTTTGCGTGTTCGGCCGTCGTCGCCATCAGACCGTCACCCCCGATGCGGCCCGGACGGCCGCGACGATGTTCTCGTAGCCGGTGCAGCGGCACAGGTTGCCCTCGAGCCCGTGGCGGATCTCCTCGTCGGTCGGCGCCGGGTTCGCCTCGAGCAGCTTGATCGCGGTCATCACCATGCCGGGCGTGCAGTAGCCGCACTGGAGGGCGTGATGCTCGTGGAATGCCCGCTGCATCGGGTGCAGGTCGCCGTTCTCGGAGATGCCCTCGATTGTCGTCACTTCGCGGCCGTCCGCCTGGACGGCAAGAAGGGTGCAGGATTTCACGGCCTCGCCGTCGAGCCAGACCGTGCACGCCCCGCAGTTGGAAGTGTCGCAGCCCACGTGGGTGCCGGTCAGGTTCAGGTGCTCGCGCAGCAGGTGGACGAGCAGCGTCCGCGGTTCGGCCTCGGCCGTCCGTGGCTCCCCGTTGACGGTGATGGTGACGGCGCTCTTCATCGAGCCCTCCTCAGACGTCGGGGTTGCGCAGTTGCAAAGGCAGGTCTATCGCAGGACGACGCGGATCACAAGTACGCCGCTGGCGCAACCCAATGGAGTCGCCTAGTACGCAGCGATCGCTGCCGTGCACGGCGCACAGGTCAACTCGCCAGACCTGCGGTAGATGGAGAGCTTGGCGCCGCACTTCGCGCAGGTCCCCGCTTCGCAGGTCTTGACTCTGCGGTTCGGGCTCACCCAGCCGTCGTAGCTGCCCATGCTGGAACTATGCCCGGTGCGTTTCTTGATGTACCGAGTGTACACGGGAACGCATGTTCGAGAACGGCCGGTGCGCTCCGCGCTAGCGAGGGCTCAGCGAGATCGCGAGCGTGATCGTGCGCGCGTGCCCGTGCAGGTCGGCCGCGCTCGGCACGGTCGCGAACACATGCACGGTGATTGATCCGCCCGGAGGGCGGCTGCCGGCGAACAGCGGCCCTGCCTTCGGCAGGTGGGCCAGCGAGCCCACGTAGAGGGCGCCCTCGCCCTTGGCCAGCTTGATCGTCACGGTCACGTGCCTGGGGTTGAGCGTCCGACCGCCGGTCCAGCCGGTGGCGGTGACGTAGTACCGAGCCCTGTGGCCGGTGTGGTTCACGCGGTACAGCACCGCCGGATGCGTGAAGGCGGCGGGGCTGTTCACCTGCACCTTGACGGCCAGCGTGCCTCTGGCGGCCACGGCCGGCACGGCCAGGACGACGCCGAGCAGTGCTGCGAGCACTCCGATGCGGGCGATGCGGATCATGCACTCAGTCTAGGTGCTGGCAGCCCCCGAATCTACGTCTGGTGGATACTTCGCCCGTGGCGGACCTGGCCGGCATCGGACACGTGCACCTGATCGTGGCCGATCACGAGCGGGCCGCGCGCTTCTACAGCCAGGCCTTCGGGCTCAAGGAGCATTTCCGCGTCCGCGACCGGCTGGTGTTCATGGGCAACGAGGCCGCCACGCTGATCGTGCTGGACGCCGAGCAGACCGCCGCCGCCCGGGGCGGCATCCACCACGTCGGGCTGTCGCTGGCCCCCGGTCAGAACCTGGACGCCGCGGTCGCGGACGTGGTCCGCGCCGGCGGCCGTGTGGTGCAGCGTGGCGAGCACGCGCCCGGCCTGCCGTTCGCCTACGTGACCGATCCCGACGGGAACATGCTTGAGCTGTAGCGGCCGCCGCCCGCGCCGCTATCGTCGCCGCATGTGGCGACGTGTGCTCCTGTGCGCGGCGATCCCGGTGCTGGCAGTCGGCTGCAGCACCGAGCTGCGGCACGGTTCCGGACCCGATGTGACGGTGTCTGTCAGCAGGGCCGGCAACGGCGATCTGGTCGCGCACCTCTCCAGCAAGACCTGGCCGTCGTGTGCGAAAACGCTGAGCGTGTCGCTCGACGGCAACGCGGCGCTCAGCAACGTTCCGGTCACCGCCGGTCGCTTCGATTTCGCTCTGCACGTCTCCGACGGCGACGCCCTGGCCATCCAGAGCACGTGCAGGGGGTCCAGCACCTCCGCGCTGAACGACTGGTCGACGGTCATCCACCGGCCGTGACCGGGCGTGTTTGGCAGGTGCCGTACCGGGCACATCTATCCTGAGAAGTTCGCACGCGCACCTAATGCACTGGAGGCACGACCATGGCCCAAGCCACCTACATCTACGCACTTGTTGGTAACCAGGAAGACGCCGCCGTGCTTCGCTACCAGACAGAGGTCGACGCACCCCTGCCGGGATCCGATGTGCCGACGACACCTGCCGTCGGGCCGGTTGTGGTGGAAAGCGTCCAGCAGGACGAGTCCGGCGCCACGGTGGTGCTGGCCTACGACTCGACACCGACCCCGGACGAGGTGGGCGCGGCGCTCGGCGAAGGCTGGGAGCATCCGCCTGCCGACGACCGCTGGGCGTCGCTCGCCCCGGGCGCGGTCGCACGCGTGCATCCGCAGTAGCGACCGCGCCGGGGCGCGCGTATCGGCGTCCTAGTCGATCGAGAACACGAAGTCGTATCCGCCCGGCCGCGCATGCAGCAGCATCGTGCCGTGCGCGTCGCGGTAGATGCCGGTGCCGCCGATGATGGCCAGCCGGCTGTCGCGGGTGTCGTAGAAGGGCCCCTCGACCGTGATCTGGCCATCGTCGAGCTTGTTCGTCCAGCTGCACTGCCACTCACCGCGGGCCGGGTTGGTGCGGATGCAGTTGCCCTGGTCACGGCCCACCTGGCTGGTGTTGCTCGCGTTGAACAGCAGGTTCGAGAACGGGAACTGGTCGCCCTGCGAGTCGCCCTTAGGCGGCAGGTCGACGACGTGCTCATTGACCGGGTGCTCGACCAGGTGCAGCGTCGTCCGCATCTGCTGCGACGAGCTGGACCCGGTCGCGGCCATTGCCAGCCCGGTGCAGCCGAACGCCACTCCCACGGCCATGGCCACGGCGATCCATCGCTTGTGCATGACTCCCCCTTTGTCGTTGTGGGCCGAACGGCGACCCTACCGCACTGCCACAGCGCGCCCGATCAAGCTCACGGAGAGTTAACGATTGGAATCCAGACAACCGGCGGTAACCAATGTACCGTGGGATATGTGCAGCGCCTGAGCATCCTCGACGCTCGACGACCCGCGCTGCTGATCGCAGCCGTCGCGGTGCTCGCGGCGACCGGATGTGCGGGGTCGTCATCCTCCTCGA
>DASQCE010000283.1:0-17557 GCA_035634855.1 Mycobacterium sp. | reverse complement strand
GGCGAGGCGTTCGGGGCCTAAAAGGATTGGCCGGAAACGACGCCCGTCGGTGCATCGATTTTGTGCCGTACGGATGACAACATTCATCGCTTACGTCAATTAATGTGAGGGAATGTATCAATCGAAGGGCCTCGCAAGCGCCGCAGCACTATTCCTTGCGACCGCAAGCGTCGTCGACGCCGGCGCAGCCGCCGCGGATGCGCCCGCCACGCGCGGTGCGACGTTGGTGCCGCTGATCAGCATCTTCAGGACCTGCGACTTCGTCGATACGCGATGGGTATCGGCGACCGGTACCGGCACCGCCTCCGCACTGATCGGGACGGCCGGCTCGAATCAGGTGAGCGCACAAGTGAACCTCGCGACGGCGGAACCCAACACCCGCTACACCGTCAGGCTGATCCAGGTGCCCCGCGCGTCGGAACGCACGTGCACGGCCGGAGACCCGGGCGTGGCCGTCGGCGAGCTCTTCACCGACGGAAACGGGACGGGGTCCACGACGGTCCAGGGACCTATCGTTCAGGGAGCGACGGGTGCCTGGGTTTCCATCGACGGACCTCCAAAACCCGGCCGAGTCATCGGTGAGTTCTACACCTCAGAGGTCCTCGCCGCCATGGCATAGATGCGATGAATCCGGTGGAACTAGTTGCGCCCCACCGGATTCTACAGCTTCGAGTGTTACCTGCTCTCGATCGCGATCCGCTGTGCCTCCGCGCCCTTGTGGGCACCGGCGACCCGTACGGTCAGCACGCCTGCGTCATACGACGCCGAGATAGCGTCGCTGGTGACGTGTGCCGGCAGCTTGAATGACCGCCGGAACGACCCGTAGCGGACCTCGCTGAGTGTCCGGCCGCCCTTGTCTTCCGAACGTTCATCGCGACGCTCACCACGAATGACAAGCTGGCCCTTGTCCACCTCGACGTTGACGTCCTTCTCGACGTCGACACCGGGCAGTTCCACCCGGACCACCGCGTCGTCGCCATCCTTGGCGATCTCGGCGGCCGGGCTGAAGCCGTTGAATACGCCCTGCTTCACCCAACGGTCGATCTCCCAGGTGGGCCTGGTCCACAGCGTCACTTGGCTCATGTTCATCTCCATCTGTTGTCGTGACCGGCACCACGCCGGTCCGCTACTCAATAGAACTTGAGCTGACCACGCTCATGTTCCAGCTGCATGTTCGCCAGCAGTGAACGGCTCACATGTTGTGGATCGCGACGGTGAACACTCCGTGATGGGCGCTTCACACCAGGCGACATTTTGGCAATATCCGGTGCATAGTCTCTGCGTCATGGCCCCGCGATAACCCCGCCGTGAACTTCCGCTCACGTAGCTGAAGGCCCGGGTGTGAGATCTAGTCGACGCGGTGCGCGTGGACAACGGTGAACGGCAGATACACCCGGTCGCCGTCGAGCAGGTCGGCGATCCGCTCGAACCGCGCGGTCACCTCCCGCATCTGTTCCAGCGCTTCGGGCGGCACTCCCCCGCAAGCGGGAGGTGCCCCCAGCTCGGCCATCTCCTTCGGAAAGGCGTCGTCACCGGTCCGGAAGCCGACGGTGTTGCCCAAATAGGAGGTGGGGCCGAGGAAGTCGATGAGCCAGCCGTTGGCCGTCAACGTGTCGCGCAGGTTGGACTCCGGCACGTGACCCATGGGTGCGATCACACCGTTGACGTTGCCGTCGGAGAAACAGGACAGGTGCAGACGGGCACCAGGACGCGTCGCGTGGTGCAGGGCGGCGATGTAGGCCTGCTGGCCTTCCTCATCGAGGCAGTGATAGAGCGCACTGTCGATGACGGTGTCGAAGCGTCCGTCGTATCCGGTCAGTTTGGTGGCGTCGGCTACAGCGAACGTGACCGAGACGCCAGCCTCTGACGCTCGACGACGGGCTTCCTCGATTGCGGCCGGTGAGCCGTCCAGTCCGGTCACCGAGTGTCCACGCGATGCGAGGTAGATGGAGTTGTCGCCGAGGCCGCAACCGATGTCGAGCACCTCACCCGAGATACCGCCCAGCGCTTCGAGTTCCATCAACCTGGGCTGCGCCTGATGGATGTCCCACGGGATGCCGGTCGGCGGGGGTGCGCCCTCGAATTCCGGCTCACCGCGGTAGAGCTTGTCAAAGGTCTCGGGACTCCGCCGGAAGGACTGAGGAGTGCTCACCTTCTCCAACGTACGCCCGTCACCAGACGTCGCCGCCGCGCCAATCGCAGGTGATTTCCGCGGTGGTGTCGAGCTCCAAATCGCTTGGGAGGCCGACCGGCAACACGAACAACCCGTTGTCGTCGTCGGGGGTGCGCGTCACGCCCGCAGGCGCAAGCACGGAAGTCGGACCGCGCCACGCCAGCCAGCCGCGCGAGGTGTACATATGCCTGCCGGCCTCGGACACGCTCAACGCGCCGAGTTGGTAGGCGCCGCGCAGCACCTGTTCAGCCGAGTCCATCAATGCATGAGCGAGTCCCTGCCCGCGCCAGTCCTCGCGCACAGCGACGCCTTCGATGTAGCCGCAGCGCAGCGCGGCGTCGCGGTACAGCAGCCGGCGCTGCACGACGGCGGCGTGCGCGATCAGCGCACCGTGCTGCGAGATCAGCGCGTGCATGCCGCCGAGCGCGTGCTCCCAGTCGGCGTCGGAGAACTCACCGGCGAAGGCCTCGATGACCATCCGGCGCGCATCTTCGCGCGTCTCGTTGTCGAGGTCGGCGGTGTGGACCAGGCGGGCGGTATAGATCCCGCGCACGCGAGGCGCACTGACATCGTGCGTGTGCACACTGACTGTCTACCAGGATCGGCCGCTTACCGAGCGGTCGAGTGTGAAGTAATTGCAGAGTTTTCGGGGGCTGCGTGTCATAAGTTCACACTCGTCGCTGACTACTCTTTGAACGGCCTCCGCGGATGCGACCAGTGCAGCCGCACCGTCTGCCCGGGCCGGGTCTGGGCGACCTTGTCAATGTCCTCGTCGGTCACCACACCGATCACCGGATACCCGCCGGTGACCGGATGGTCGGGCCCGAGGATCACCGGGAATCCGTTTGGCGGCACCTGGATTGCGCCGCGGGTCGCGCCCTCGCTCGGCAGTTGACGGTCCGGCCAGCGATACTCCAGCGGCATGCCGATCAGCCGTATGCCGACCCGGTCGCTGCGGTTGGTGACTTGCCAGTTGGTGCGGATCAGGATGTCCGGGTCGACGAACCAGTCGTCGCGTGGACCGGGCACCACGTTGAGTTCCAGCACCTCGTCCTCGATGGCCGCCACCGGTGCCTGGTCGAGTTCGGGGTACTCGTCGGTGTGCTCGCCGATCGGCAGCACATCGCCGGGCTGAAGGGGCAGCGGACCGATCGCCGACATCACGTCGTAGGAGCGCGAGCCGAGCACGGGGGATACGTCGATGCCGCCACGCACCGCCAGGTACGTGCGCAGGCCGGAGTGCGGTGCACCCAGCGAGATCACCTGGCCGTCGCGCGCGTACTGGATGCTGTTGGTGCCGAACGGCTTTCCGTTCACCGCCGGATCGGTGTCGGCGCCGGTCACCGCGATGGCGACATCGCCACCGCGCACTCGCGCCGAGAACCCGCCGAATGTCACCTCAATGGTGGCACGGTCGCCGGGGTTGGCGACAAGCCGGTTAGCCAGCGCGTGCGATCGACGGTCGGCCGCGCCGGAGCGGGAGACGCCCATGTGCGCCAGGCCGGGCCTGCCGAGGTCTTCGACCAGCGCGAGCGGCCCGGTACGCAGGACCTCGAGTGTGGCGCGCGGCTGAGCCGCGCATTCAGCAGCGGTCACGACTCCCCTCCTTTGCCTACCGCCCGGAACTGCACCCACATGCCGGCTCTCAGCAGGGCGGGCGGGTCCCGGTCGACGTCCCACAGCGGACGGGTATCTGCTGAGTTATCGGAGACACGTCCGATGAGCTGCCAACCCCCGGGGGATTCCCGCGGGTAGATGCCGCTGAACTCCCCGGCCAGCGCGACCGACCCTGCGGGCACCCTGGTCCGCGGCTCGGATTGCCGCGGCACGTTAAGCCGTTCGTCGCCACCGACCAGGTAAGCGAATCCCGGTGCGAAACCTCCGAATCCGACCTGCCACAGGGTGCCGGTGTGCGCGGCCACCACCTGATCGGGCGTCATTCCGGTGAGCCGGGCCACCTCGTCGAGGTCGGCGCCGTCATACACCACATCGATCTCGATGTCGGCGCGCCCATCGCGGGGTGTGGCCGCCTCCGACAGCGCCTCGGCCGTCACGCGCAGCTTGCCGAGCCGTTGCCGGGTCGGCGCCTGATAGCGCGGTCCGGCGAGCTTGATCAGCACCGTCCGCGACGCCGGAACGATGTCCAGCACGCCGAGCAGCTCGGCCTCGCGCAGTGCGTCCGCCCACGCCAATACTTCGGCGGTGCTGTCGAACTCGAGCAACAGCGCCTGATCGCCATAGTCATGGACGGTGCCAAGAGATCTCACGTCCATCAGATCCGCAGTCACGCTCATGGTGTGAAACCTACCCGCGAGTAGCTAAGAAAGCTCCTGCTCTATGAGACATGCCAGAGGAGCCTTAGCGATAGCTCATACAGTCGCCCCGTAGGTGGGCTCGTGGCGCTTGATATAGGCGATCACCCGGTAGGTCACCGGCAGCATGATCACCTCGACCGCGGTCTTGTAGAACCAGCCCAGTGCCGTGTACGTGACGAAATCGCGGAAGGTGCTGATGCCGATGGCGCCCGCCGCGATGCTGCAGAACACCACGGTGTCGCCGAGTTGGCCCGCGAACGTCGAGCCGACCAGCCGTGCCCACAGGTGCTTCTCCTTGGTGCGCTCCTTGATGAGCACCACGACCCAGGCGTTGATGGTCTGCCCGACGATGAAACCCGCGAGCCCCGCCACGATCAGCTGGGTGTAGGCGTGGACGATGTTCTCGAAATGCTCCTGGTTGGGGTAGAAGTCGGCCGCGGGCAAATAGATCGTCACCCAGAAGGTGAGCGCGGCCAGAATATTCATCGCGAAGCCCAGGAAGATCGCCCGGCGCGCGGCCTTGAACCCGTACACCTCGGACAGCACGTCGCCGATGACGTAGGTGAGCGGGAAGACGATGAACCCGCCGTCAGTGATGATCGGTCCGAACGCGACGCCCTTCGTCGCCGTCACGTTCGAGATGATCACGAGTGCGGTGAAGACGGCGACGAAGATCGGATAGTAGGCGGACCCGACCTGAGCGAACGCGGCGTGCTGCTCTTTGGTGGCGGTCTGGTCGCTGCTCACCTGCACATTAGATCAGGCGAGCGCCTTCGTGATCAGAGGCGGCAGCTGGTCGGCGACCACCGGATAGGACAGCGTCGACGCGAACGCGATCGCGCCGGCCAGATCCTTGCCGGTGAACACATTGCGCTGCTGAACTGTCGCCCCCAGCTTTGCCACGATCGGATCGGCAAGCAGCGCGGCCTGCTCGTCGTCACTCTCGGTGCTCCAGATAAGCACGTCGGCGCCGTCGAGGACGGACGCCATCTTCTCGCGCGGCACCAACCCGCCGCCGGTGTCGGGAATGGTGAAGCCCATGTTGGTGAGGAAGTCGGTGCGCCAGCCGGCCGTGGTGACCCGAACGTTGTCCTCATAGAAGGTCCCGCCGAGCAGCAGCACCTTCTTGCCTGCGAACTGGGGGTTGTTCTTGCCGACGCCTGCGAACTTCTCGTCGATGCCGGCGATGAGCTTGGCCATGTCGTCGGCCTTGAACACCGCCTGACCGATCGCGGTGGCCTGGTCCTTCCACGGCTCGAAGAACGCGTCCGGCCCGGACTGCGCGATCGTCGGCGCGATGGCAGACAGCTTGGTGTAGGTGTCCTGGTCGAGCCCCGCGTTGGTGGCGACGATCAGGTCGGGCTTCAGCGACGCGATCTGATCGACTTGGATGCCGTCATTGAGGTTCAGCACCACTGGCTGCGCGCCACCCAATTTGGGCTGTGCCCAAGGCCATACACCGAACGGCTCGCCGCCGAACCAGTCGGTGACCGCGATGGGGACGACGCCGACGGCGAGCAGGTCGTCCTGCTCGGTGAAGCCTGCGCTGACGACGCGTTTGGGCGGCGCAGGGATCTTGGTCTCTCCGAAGATGTGCTTGACGGTGATCGAGCCGTCCTTGGCGACCTCGCCCGGCTTCGGCGAGCTGCAGGCCGCGACCAGCGCAGTGCCCACCGACAAGCCCGCAGTCATCGTGAGGAAACTCCGGCGGGACAACGCAGCTCGCACTCGGCGAGCCTAACCGCTAACCAACCTGGAAGTTACCGAACAACACGGTGGCGAGGCCAAGCGCGACGACGATGTTCACGACGGTCGCCGCGGCGAACACCGCGATCGGCCGCCACCCCGCCTCTCGCAGCCCCCTCAGCGAAAACTCCAAGCCGATCGACACGAACGCGGGCGTTCTCACCGGCGATGGGCCCCCACGCGGCGACATGCGCGCAACGTATGCACAGCCGTTTCCCAGGTCACCGGTTGCGACCAGCGCGAACCGAAACTCAGATGACGAAGCCTGTTTGCTCGATCGGAGGAAATTCGCCTGCCGCAGTGAGCACGGAGCCGCGGTCGAGCTGGCTCTTCTCGATGCCTCTGAAGAGCACGCCGATGTTGTCGCCGGCCGTCGCCTCGTCGATCGACCTACGGAAGACCTCGATGCCGTCGACACGCGCATCGAGGGTGCCGTCGATCTGCACGGTGTCACCGACGCGCAGCGTGCCGCTGTCCACCCGGCCGGTCGCGACGACGCCGCGGTTGCGGATCACGAACACGTCCTCGACCGTCATCCTGAACATGCCAGGCAGTGTGCCAGAACTAGTCGCCGATGAAGCCCTTGTTGCGCATCAGGAAGTCCGCCAGGAAGCCTTCGTGCGGAATGTGCGTCGCGGTGTGGTGTGTGGCGTGACGGCCGCGGTACACGTTGGTCACCGTACGCTCGCCCACCAGCTCATCGACCAACCGGTCGTCCGTCGTGATCACGTTGAGCACGAGCGAGTTTCGCAGCGGCGCGATACCGTCCCCACGTGACCACGGCGAGACCCACGCACAGGGGAAGGGCAGTTCGACGTTGAGCTTGGCCGGGTCGGGTGTGGCCAGCAGGTGCACGGCCGGGCGCAGGGCGGCGAACCCACCGCCGAGGTCGGCGACCACCTGGCCGGCGCCCAGAACCGCGACCGTCCCGGCGGCCCTGGCCGCGAGGTGATCGGCGAGAGCCTGCGCCGCCTCGATGGAAGTCGTTGGCAGAATGGCCCGTTCGTCGGTGTTCGACAGTGGCGCGATCGTTGACAGCCGCTCTGCGATGGCATGTGCCAACGGCGCGGCATCACCTTCGTATAGCACTGCGGTGGCGTTCACACATGCCATCCCACCCAGGTTGGCGATCGAGTCGACGATCACGTCGAGGTAGTCGCGCCAGTCGCACTCGGCGGTGATCAGGATCTTCGTCCGGCCGGGCCCGTTGGTGAGCACCCTTGGATTCCCGGCATACTTGTCGACGACGTCTTGACCGCCGTAAACCATGGCCAGGTCGACCGCCCGGATGACATCGTCGGCGACGGCGTGGTCGGTTGGCAGGTATAGCACGTCGCCAGCACGAAAGCCATTCTGCCGCAAGGCGTGGGTGAGCCGGTGGGCGGTGAACGGCTCGCGCCGCGACGGACGGATCGCCACCCGGTAGCCCAGCGCCAGGGCCTGCGGCCAGAGGCCGTGCACGCCAGGAGCATTGCCGGGAGCATGGACAGCGAGTACCTCGCCGCGCCGCGCCCACACCGCACCGCCGCCAGACATGCTCAGGTCCCGCCAGTCGGAACTCGCACCCACCGGCCGCGCCGGACGGACGGCGTCGCATGCGGTGGTGAGGGATTCGGCGACGGCGTGCGCACCCGCGCGGGCCGTGGTCATCGGCAGGCCGGTCACCCGGCAGGTCAGCTCGACGTAACTGTCGAAGTCGAGGCCGGCGATCGTCGATGACGCGAAAACATCGGCGGCTCGGGTCAATGCGGCCTCACGGTCCGCGGCCGCCAGGGGTAGCAGTTTCCGCTGAGCGTCGATCGACCGCTGAACGAATAGCCTTGGTACAACTGACGTTTCCGCAACCGGTACCCCCGCGGTGTCCTCGATGATCTCTCGGTTGCGGGTTCGGTACTCGCCGTCGGGCCCGAGCGCAGGAAGGTCCACCAGATCGCCAGTCATCGGTCAGTACACACCCTCGATGACAGGCTCACCACCGAAGACCGCGACGGGCGCGACCTCGCTGACCGAATCGCCGACGTGCCCGTCCCGGCCCGGCATCCGGATCGCGGTGTCGCGTTCCAGATTGTTCGGGATGAACATGCCCTTGCTGATGTGGTTCATCACCACCTGGCCACGTTCTCCGTACGGCACCTGGGCACCGGTCTCCGGATCGATCACCCGGAAGACGACGTACGGCGAGCGCGGATCGAAGACGAACGAGTCGCCGTCCACGCGGGTGGCGGCCTGCGACAGCACCATAGTGCTTCCAAATGCCAAGGCGATGACGGAGTTCGGGAAAATCTGGCGAAGCAGGTCGAGCGTGTCCATATCCACGTGAGCGCCGCTGAGCAACAGGTAGCGGATCCTGCTGTTCACCAAGTCGACCAGACCATCGTCGCGGGCGATTGCTTCGACCAACGGCGGTGTTGCGTGCAGGTTTACGACGTCCTGGGTCTCCAAAACATACCTCGCCTGCTCCAGCACGTGGTCCACATAGGCGGACATCTCCGACGCCGCGTTTCGGGCGGCGAGCTTCTTGACCCACCTGGGATCCAGGTCGATCGGATGGAACACCGACCCCAGCCGTTCGGCGACCATGCGATCGAAATGACCCACCCCGTGCGGGCCGCTCGGCATCAGGCAGAGCAGGCCGCGACCCGGCACGAAACCGCCCGTGGTGAAATCCTCGACCTGCCAACGGGTAACCTGCTCGACCCAGTCCGGGAGTTGCGCGGTACGTTTCGGCGGTCCCGTGGTGCCACCTGATTCGAAGATGCGGGGGATCGGCGCCGGTGTGCCGTAGCCGCGGGGGATGAGGTCCTCGACGGGGACACTGCGTAGTTCGTCGACCAGATTGGGGAACCGGCGCAGGTCGGTGAACGTCCGTATGTCGGTCAGCGGATCGAAGTCGAGGGATTGCGCCGCGCGAAGCCAGAACGGCGATCCCGTGTCGGCGCCGAAGTGCCAGGCGATCGCGGTGCGCAGGTAGCCCTCGGGATCGGCAGGCGCCACGTCGCGCGGCACATCCAGCAGGGAGAAGTCGACGTCCGCCACGCGGCCATCGTGTCGCAGAAGGTTGTCCGGGAGGTGAACTCAAGAATGCGCGAGCCGCTTGTTGACCAGTCGGGTCAGCCACGCGGGGGAGAATCTGGAGCCCGCCGCCATGGCCTTGGTCTGGGAACCAACGGGGAAGTGCACCTGGTGGATGGCCCGGCGCAGCCAGGACGGTTTGACGGCCTTGGCGATCGCGTCCGCGACGTCCTGGGGGGTCAGCCGGATGCCGAGCGACTCCGTGGTGCCGGTTTTGATGTGGTCGGTCATCGCGGTCTGCACATACAGCGGCCACATCGCGATCACCCGGATGCCGTATCGGTGCCACTCGATGTCGAGGGCTTCGGTGATGCCGCGGACGAAGAACTTGGTGGCGCTGTAGTTGGCGAGCTCGGCCTGACCGTAGATCGCCGACGCCGAGGCGAGGTTGACGACGACTGAGTTGGTGGTGTCGCGCAGGTAGGGGAATGCGGCGTGCAGTCCGTTGACGACGCCCTTGGCGTTGATGTCGATCTCTTTCAGATGCGTGGCGACGTCGATGTCCTCGAAACGGCCGGCCAGCAGAATTCCGGCGTTGTTGATCATCACGTCGAGCCTGCCGCCGGCCGCCTCGGCGAATTCGCCCACCCGCTGCGCCATTTCGCCTGTGTCGGTGACGTCGAGGTGTCCGGTGATCGCCTTGCCACCGAGATCGTCGATCTCGTCGGCAAGGGTCTTGAGGCCGACCTCGTCGATGTCGTAAGCGCCGACGGTATATCCGTTCCTTGCGAAGGTCAGCGCGGTCGCGCGACCGATCCCCGCGGCGGCTCCGGTGATGAACACGGCTCTGTTGTTGGGCATACGCCATGATTGCCCATGAGCCTCACTTCATGGTTGCCAGGTTGTGCCAGAGGTTGCGGAGACTGTCGGTGCCGCCGAACAGCGTGGTGAAGTGCGTGGAGTCGATGAGCACGATGTCGCCCGCTCGCTGACCGGCCGGCGGCAGCCAGATCAGCGCGTTGAACTCCGTGTTGCCCGCTTCCGTGAACGGATGTGGCCTGTTCGGGTCGACCAGTTGACGGCCGAGGACCTGCAGTTCTTTGCCTTCCGGTGCGGTGAGTTCGTAGTGCGGCAGGTGCGGGTGGAAGTTGAAGGTGGTGACATTGTCGAGCAGTCGTGGTGTGTCGAGGTCGCGGAAGCCGGTGAGCGGAGCGATCTCCTTGGTGCCGTCGACGACGGCGGGCCGCAGCCCCCACTTGTTGTGCACGGGCACATCGAGCGCCTTCATCAGCGATCGGGTGTATTGACCGAACCGCTGCTGGCGGGGGACGAGCCGGTCGCCGTGGTGTTCGTACTCGATCTGCCGCTGGGCGTAGTCGTCGGTGAAGCCGACGTCGTGATGGGGCGCCAGCAGCAGACAAGTGCCCTCTCTGTTGAGCCACTCGGCGATGGCCGCGATCTCTTCGGTCGCCGCTTCCTGTTCGGACAGCAGGTGATCGAGACCGAACACCATAAGGGTGTCGGTGTCGGCCAGGATGCGTTCGTCGATCGGCAGCTTGTAGCCGGCTTGGTCAATGCGCTGGAAGACGGCGACCGGGTGTCCGGTGGCTTCCTCGGCGAGTTCCTGGAACGACAAGGTGGATCGGTGGAAGAGCTCCAGCGTTCCAGCGATGCCCTGCAGGAAACTCGCCGCGTCGTATTCCGGTGTCTCGTAGGCAGGCCAGGCGACGTTGCGGACTTCTGTCATGGTCGAGAAGCGGTTGTAGATCTCGGCCGGATCCCGTTGCGATTCCCAGGGATAGCTCCAGGTCCAGTAGATGCTGATGCGCCGCCCACCGGTGTGGGCGCGAGAGACGTGGCTCTGGTTGTAGGTGCGAGCGCGCATGGTGCTCCTTAATTGCCGAGTGTGGCGAGGTAGCGCAGTGCGTTCATGCCGGGCAGGAAGAAGTACGCGCCGCCCGTGAGTGTCGTGAAGGCCGGTAGCCCCTTGTGCACCTTGCGGATGGGACGTTTGGGAACGGTGAAATCCAGTGTGCCGTCCTGGGTTCCGCAGATGGGATCGTGCTCGTTGCCGAGTTCGTGGAAGGCCTTGTCATTGATCCACACGTTCTGGGCGAACTCGAACTGGCGCACCAGGTTGGCACAGATGATGAACGCGGCGATCCCGCGGTCCACGCCGTCGTCGGGGGCGTCGTCGGGCAGGGCGGGACCGTACGTCGCGCCGCGCCGGATCATGCGACGGCGGTTCATGTAGTGCGCCGTGTCGCGTGGATTGAGCCTTCGCGCATGTGATCCCAGCGGGCACGCATAGCCGAACGGATCCATCTCCTTATAGTTATAGCCGTTGTTGCGCATGGGATCCGCGCCCAATTCGGGATCGTCTCTTTCCGGCGCGAGCACCAGCGGGGCGCCGCTGCGCCAGCGGCCCATGAACTTCGCGGCGAGCAGCTCCTGATCCTCCGGGGTGTCGGCGTTCGCGCGCAGGTAGTCACGGAACACCCCGACGTGCTCCTGTAGCCGCCGGTACGCCATGTAGCTACCGTTACGCGACAACACCTCGGGCTCAGGAAGATTCGTGACCGGACCGTCTTCGTCAGGATAGCCGAGGATGAACTCGCCGGGCTCCAGCGCTGCACCGGAGCCGGGGGTGGGGTCCTCGCCGGAACCCTTCATCACCGGCTGCGACAGCCGATCGCGGAAGCCGAAGTGATCGTGGGCGTAGTTGAACGGGGGCGTCGCGTTGAGGTCGAGATGCGACACGCTCCGGACGCCATCGGTTCTGGCCAACAGTTTGTCGTGCTCTTCGATCGACCGGCGATACTGGTCGTCCGTGCGTGAGAACAAGATCGCGATCGCGTGCAGGTCTTCACCGGCCAGGCCGCCGACCCAGCGCTCGGGAGCGGCTGGTCCGGTGTCGCCGAGGATGTCCGCACGGGCCGCCATGCCTTCGCGAAACTCGTCGGGGAAGGTGGCCAAAGACTCCTCGGGAACGCCGAGCGCCCGGAGCCCATTCCACGTGAACGCCAACGTGACCCAGCGATCCGCGCTGTCCATCGTTGCCTGTACATCGGCTGCCGACTGCACTTTGTCGAGCAGCTCGGTCAGCCACGCGCGGCCGCCTGCCGCTGTGTCGAAGGACAAGAACTCATAGCGTCCCGTGATCGCCGGGGTGCGGGTCAGCAGGATGTGCTGAATGTCGTCGAATTCGAGCATCTACTGCATCTGGTCGAGCATGTCGGAGAAGGCGGCCTTCAGCCGCAGCGCCTTTTTGATCTCGTCGGCGGAGACGTACGGGTACTCGCCGTACTCGAGGAAGCTGGGGCACTGGTGCTCCCGTACGAACTTCACGAATGCCTCGGGATTCTCCTTCCAATCCTCTGGAAACCCTTCGAGATTGGTGAAAACGGTCGTGATGCCGGTCTGGCTGAACAGCTGGACCGCGTCCTCGGTGTACTTGTCGAAGTCGGTGTCGAAGATGCCCTGGTACTGGAAGTGCAAGCCGGACCCGACGTCGAACAGCACCCAGCGGAGGTAGTGCAGACGTAGGGGTGCGAGCACGTCAGGGCTGCCCGCGATCGCCTCCTCGATCTGTTTTCCGTACGCTCGGACGGCTTCTTCGCGGCCCTCCTTCACTTTGGCAATGATCGAAAACCCGTAGCAGGCCGGGGTTCGCGGATAAACCGGACCATAACGGCCCCGTTCGAGTTCGAAATACCCTTCTTTCGGGATGGCCACCGCGGCGGGTTTTGTCCAGTCTTGATCTGTCATATCCGGCCCCCGTTCGCACTTCTGGTGCACGGACCGTAACACCGCTGACGATGCTGTGACCTGGAATCGGGTCCCGAACATGGAACAAGAGACGTCTGGACAGGGAGCCCTAAGTGATGAGAAAAATACTTGTCATGACAAAAAACCAAAATGCGGAGAATGGTGAATTCAACCTATCCGCCGGGCGAAATCAAACTACGCTTCGCGGTAGCGGATCCACCTACTTCTGAGAGGGGAGCCTCCGTGCGAAGAGAACAGCGCTGCCTGATTTTGGGATTGGCCCTTACGTTCGTGCCTGTGAGCGTCATCGTCGCCTCGCCCGCCTCCGCGGATTGCTCCGGTGCCGGGTACGCAACCGTGTGTGCGCAGGGCGAAGTCCGCGGCGGTGGTCCGACACCGCCGTCGGCGTCCTACCCGTCTTATTGCGCCGACCCCTGGTATTGCGATGACGGCTGGGATCTCGATGTGGTCCTTCCCATACGCCCCGGCCGGCCCGGTGGCCCCGGCGGCGGAGGCGGCGGTATCGGTCCACGTCGCTGAGCAAAGTCCCCTGTCAGTTAAGAAACCAAGGAGTCTCGAATGTTCTTCCGCAGCCTGATTGGCGCCGGCACGATCGCCGGTGCGATGCTCGTCGGCACCGCGGCGACCGCCGCCGCCGATCCGCCGAACTGCACGGCCGCCGACCTTGCCGGCGTCATGTCCGGAGTGAATGCGGGGACGTCGTCCTACCTGTTCACCCATCCGGACGTAAACGGCTTCTTCACCAGCCTCAAGGGCAAGTCCAGGGACGAGATGCAAACGGAAATCACCACGTACATGGACGCAAACCCACAGGTGCGCGACGAGTTGACAGCCGTCAGGCAGCCCGCGGCCGACTTCCGGGAACGCTGCAACGCGCCCATGCCCGACGGACCTATGGGTTAGAGGTCCAACAGCGCCATTTCCGTCGACCTCGACGAGGTCGCGGAGTTCATCCGGGAAACGCCGAGCTTGAGCACCGTCGGGGCGTCTCGTCCTCCGACGGTGCGGTCTCCGTTTGACCGCTCTCCGATCCGGTGGACGTCGTTTCGCTCGAGGTCGTTTTCGACGAATCACCCGCGGGCGTCAATCAGCCCGGGATGACCGAGTTGCCCGGGGCCTAGGCGTCGGTCGCCTTCATACGCATCCCGTTCTCCATGAAGTCCAGCGCCCGATACATCCGCTCCGGCATACCGGACATTCCGTCGAGACAGGCCATCAGACCGCCGGCGAGTGCGCCGACGAACACGCGGACCTCGAAATCATCGGACTCCCGTCCGGTCCGTCGGCAATCGGCCTCGGCGAGCGCCGCAACGGTGCGGCGGTACTCGTCGAACTGCGCGGCCTTGAGCTCCGGGATCGACAACACCATCCTCAGCCGGCGCCGTTCGAACCGCCACTCATCCTCCGAGAGCGTCGCCATGGTGATCTCGAGCGCACGGCGAAACGCCCGCAACGAGGACATGTCCGCAGGTTGTCGCTCGAGCGCCGTGATGGTGACGAGGTCCAGATCGTTGGCCATCAGCACCATCTCTTTTGACGGGAAGTACCGGAAGAAGGTGCTCGGTGACACTTCGGCCGCGTCCGCGATCTGTTCGACCGTGGTGTTGGCGTACCCGTTTTCGTCGATGAGCCGCATGGCTTCGCGGCGGATGGCTGCCTGGGTCTGGATCTTCTTGCGATCCCGCAAACCGAGAACCTGATTATTGACCCCCATGGGGCCATTGTGTCGATGTCAATGTGTCAGGACAAGGCCAACGATGTCCCGAGCCCGATCATCATGACGGCGATCAGGCCGTCGAGGATGCGCCATGTCAGCGGCCTGGCGAACAGGCCGGCCAGTTGCCGTGCCCCCAAACCGAGGCCAACGAACCAGACCGCGCTGGCCGCGACGGCGCCGACGCCGAACAGCCACCGTTCGTCGCGATGCTCGTTGGCCAGCGCGCCGAGCAGCACCACGGTGTCGAGGTAGACGTGCGGATTGAGGAACGTCAGCGCAGCGCAGGTGAGCAGCGCTTCGATCAGACGAGTGGGCGCGGCCTCCGAAGGGGTTAGCGACGACGGCCGCCAGGCGCGCCGCGCGGCAAGCAGCCCGTAGCCGACGAGGAACAGCGCTCCCCCGAATTTGGCGATGTTCAGAGCGCTTGGGTGGGCGCTGATGAGCGCGCCGACTCCGGCAATGCCCGCCGAGATGAGCACGACGTCGGACACGGTGCAGAGCGCGACCACGGGCAGCACG
Organism: Mycobacterium sp.; assembly: GCA_035634855.1. GTDB lineage: Bacteria > Actinomycetota > Actinomycetes > Mycobacteriales > Mycobacteriaceae > Mycobacterium. Next base: position 2,286 of record DASQCE010000283.1, on the reverse strand, counting down.
TGCTCGCGGCGGATGCCCTGCCGCAGCACGAACGCGTTTTGGGCGCCGATCGCGGCGATCAGCGTGAACGAGGCGATGAAGCCGACAAGCAGGGGCGAACTCATGGCTTCGACGGTAGGGCCGCTGGCTGGATCAGTACAGCTAATAACTCTTCATATGCATTAGTATCGCTAATGTGCAAATAGACGGTCAGCAGCTCGCCGCGTTCGCCGCGGTGATCGAGCACGGCTCTTTCGACGCGGCCGCGGAGCGGTTGCACGTGACGCCGTCGGCGATCAGTCAGCGGATCAAGGCGCTCGAGCAGCGGGTCGGCCAAGTGCTGGTGGTGCGGGAAAGGCCGGCGTCCTCAACCGCAGCCGGGATTCCACTGCTGCGACTGGCTGCACAGACAGCCTTGCTCGAGGCCGAGGCGCTGGCTGAGATGGGTGGCGGTGACGATGCGTCGGCGCGGATTGCGATCGCGGTCAGTGCCGATTCGATGTCGACGTGGTTTACCGGCATCTTCGCCATCCTCAATGACGTGTTGTTCGACATCCGGATCGAGGACCAGGATCACTCCGCGAGGCTGTTGCGCGAGGGTGTCGTTCTGGGAGCGGTGACGACCGAGCGCACGCCGGTGTCGGGCTGCCGAGTGCAGCCGCTGGGCGTGATGCGCTATGTGCCAGTGGCCAGCCCTTCATACATTAGGCGGTATCTGCCCGATGGCTTTATTGCGCGGGCGGCGGCCGCAGCGCCTTCGCTAGCGTGGAATCGCGACGACGCGCTGCAAGACATGCTGGTACGCAAGGTCTTTCGACGGGACATCAGGCGGCCGCAGCATTTCGTTCCGACCGCAGAGGGCTTCGGCAGCGCGGCACGTTCGGGACTAGGTTGGGGAATGTTCCCGGACAGTCTCGCCGCGCCGCACTTGGCCGAAGGCACGTTCGTACGGATTTCAGATGTACATCTCGATGTGCCGCTGTTCTGGCAGTGCTGGAAGTTGAATAGCCCGTTGGTCCAGACCGTCACGGACGCCGTGCGGTCCGCCGCTGCTAGCCTACGTCCGCAACGAAAATGACTTGATCAACTTCCGCCGTGGCCCCGACAGCCCTTCTGCGTCGATGACGAGACCGATTGGTGTCCTCGCAGCGGTCCGACGCAGCGCCACTCTCGTCACGTGCTGTGCCGGTCAGCTCAACGTGCCCGACATCTTCACCCGGACAATGCTTTCCGTGGTGGCCACCGGCATCGCGCCTGGCTCCTTCTATGAGCTCGACGCTAATGGCAATCGCCAGCGGGCTCATTATGACGGACTGCCAGTTGATTTCATCGCCGAAGCGATCGCTACCCGGGGGCTCAGGTCGAGAACCGGTTTGAGACGTATCATGTTCTGAACCCGTACGACGACGGCATCGGGCTTGACGAGTATGTCGACTGGATCGCCGACTCCGGGTGCCGAATTCAGCGCATCCCCGACTACACCGAGTGGTTGCAGCGTTTTGAGACCGCTATGCGCGCCCTGCCGGAAAGACAACGCCAGCATTCAGTTCTGCCGCTGCTGCACTTCTACAATGAGCCCGACAAGCCGGGGCGCGGCGCCTTGGCGGCGACAGAACGGTTCCGCGCCGCGGTGCAAGAGGCGAAAATCGGCCTCGACAAAGACATTCCACACGTCACGGACGACATCATCGTCAAGTACATCACCGACCTGCAATTGCTCGGACTGCTGTAGCGGCTGGCCAAAAGGCGCAGGCTGACGTCCCGACGCTCAGGGTGCCTAACGCGGTGGCGCGGGCGAGCGAGTCGCGCTGTCCATATCGATGCCCGTGCTCAGGAGAATTCGGCGGCGCTGCGCACCGCCCCGAACAACTCACCGCTCCCGCGCCGGTCACCGCCGCGTTCGCCGCGACGACCCGCGCGGCGGTGGGCATCATCGTCGGGCTCAACCGCCAGAGCACCGACCGCGAGGCCGAACTGGCCACACATTTTGAGGCACACCCGGACGCCGACATCTACCTCTCCCTGCTGGTGACCTCCATCGCAGCGTCGGTGGCCACCAGCTTTGCCGCACTGGCCTGCTACGAGTTCAGAACCGGCCTGCGGCTCCGAGAGGCTGTACGCGCCGATCTGCCCTCCCTGACAGAATCCCCGGCAGCCAGTGCCGCTTCTGCTCCTCGGTACTGAACGCCATCGGGGGTGTGCGTTCCTGCTGTCACCCCCGGCCCGAGCCCCAGTTGACGAGCAACGGGTCGTCCCGTCCACTGCGGTGCGCCACCGCCACCGATCGGCCCGGCGCTACGGTGCGAT